>NZ_QZEG01000077.1:0-10012 GCF_009917605.1 Anaerotruncus sp. 1XD42-93
TACGACTCCCGTCCTTTTTCTTCCATATCTCTATTTTACCACGTTCTTTTCTCCTTGTGAATACAGGTTCTAAAAATATCCCGTACCACGCCCGCGGCATATTCGTCAACTTCCAGACCTTTATGCTTGTCACCAGTTTTCACATAGCCATAAATGGTAAAGGCTCCGACAAAATCACCGCTGCGGCGTTTCACATCCAGGGCGCTCCGGGTCTTTACGGAAATATCCCGGCTGTATGCCTCGTTCATAATATTTTTGACAGAGACGGTAAGGTCATCGGCAGCGTCATTTTCCGTGTCCACATTATCATTGATAGCGATAAAACGGACGCCGTAGGCCGGGAATACCCGGCGCATATAACGGCCAGTCTCTATGTACTCACGTCCCAGGCGGGAGAGGTCTTTCACAATCACACAGTTGGCTTCTCCCTGCTCGATCATCCGCATCATTTCCTGGAGGGCCGGACGGTCAAAAAGGACGCCGCTATAACCGTCGTCAATCTTTTCCGCCACAACCTCAATCTCCGGGTGCCGGGCAATGTAGTCGTCAATCAGCCGCCGCTGGTTGGCAACGCTGTCACTTTCCACTGACTTGTCATCCGTATAAGAAAGACGGATATACTTAATCGTTTTGTAAACCTGCATAAAAAAACACTCCTTTCGTTGCGCAGAAAAATCCCCGCAATTCAAGAAGTGCGGCTATGCCGTATTCAATTCCTTTTCCGATTCTTATTCTACCACGACTTCGCGGGAAAGTCAGCCCCTTTCAGAAAAATATCCGGCTTACCGGAGGATTCCTTTGATACATTCCTCCAGGGTGGCTCCGCTGGAGGCAAAACTGGCGTGGACAGTAAATCGCCCACACTTAAAGCGGTAAGGGTTTTTAATCTGACGGACAAATTCTGCAATCCGGTCCTCACGTGAAAGCTCCCTGTCAACCGTAACATCCCGAATATCCACCAATGTTCCGGCTCCGCCAGCAGCAGTTACATGTTCCATAATATCAACTCCTTCCTGAACATTCCTGGTTATCAAAACCACATGAATAGGTCGGACCTGCACCCATACAGACACAGACCCGGCCCATTGTATCTGATTTCGATTAGCTGCCGTATTTGCCACGCCCCCCGGCAAGCCCTGATTTACCAGGGCGGGGCTGTTACAGGCTGCGGATAGCGTCACCGCATCATAGCCCCGCATACGCCGCCGCTTTGCCAGAGCTGGCGCACGCCGCAGGAACTCTCCCCAAGTCCTTAGGAAGCCGTGAAGAAGTACCATTGTGATCTGTGCCGTCGTCGCGTCCTGCCTGCCACAGCCGGTTTCGTGGGTTGCGTTTATCGCTCGGACAGCCTGGATTCATCACCTCCTTAGGCTGCCTATCGCCGCGCCGCCCCATCTGCCGCTCGGAACACAGAATGAAGTACCTGTAACAGCGTATATTCGGTTGTCAAGGAGCAAGCGAGGGCGTGGCAGTTATGACAGTTTTTCAGTTGGGGCGGGCCGGAGCATATGCTGTGCGGTCACACCCGTCAGGCTTGTCCCGCCGAATATGTCCCTCTATTATTCATTTCATTTTTGAGGGTTATTTTCGGGGGCTGGATCAAATTTCTTCCAGAATTTTTTTCAGACGCCGGAGCCCGCGCTGGATTCCTTCATGCACAGAGCTTACCGCCGAGTGTTCGCTTTTGGCAATTTCCGAAAGGCTCATGCCAAGCAGATAATGTGAGCATATCCGGTTCCTCTGCTTTTCAGGCAGCAAGGCAATGGCACGGTACAGCCTCGCATGTTCTTCCTCCTGGACCAGAATATCTTCCGGTGCCAGCACGATCACAAGGGCATCATGTTCAACATTCTTGTCATAGTCCAGGGAAAAATACGCTTTATGCCGGTATGTACGCAGAAAATGCGCTGCCTCGCTTAATTTGTATTCCCGAAGCAGATCGGCCACCTCGTCCGGCACTTCAACAATAGCGTCCTGTGTATAAAATGGGTAGTAATCCCGCAGATTGATTTCTTTCATGGGTAATTCCTCCAATTTCGATTTTTAGGTTGATAAGCAAAATCGAAATCAGAGGGTGGGGAGCGGCAGCGCGGATAACCCTTGTTGTAACAGCCGCTTATATATGAAATACGCGCCCATAGAAGAATGGGCGCGCAGGAAGGTGTATGATATAAAACTATTGTAAATTCGGCCAAACTTAAAAACGCCGCAATCCATACCACATGGATTACGGCGCATAAAGCTCTATATGTAAAATAACCATTCTGTTGAGAATTCCCCTTTGGCAGCATTTATCAGCCCTCCCCGAAAAGGAAGCGCAGAAGGCTTATCCTTCATCAGCCTCCTTTTGGGGAGATTATACAAGGGCAAATGCTATGTTCTTTCCTGAAACATCATAGTTTTGGTAAGGCTTATATAAAATGTGTTTTGAGGTAATCACGGTCTCGAACGGATTTTACAAAAGAACCCATATTATAATAAAGGCCACAAGACAAATAAAATTGTCTCATGGCCTTTATCACAATACTTCAAATTTATAACCAACGCCAATAATACTTTTGATGTAGTCCGGGGAATCAGATGTAGTTTTCAGTTTCCTCCGCAGATTACTCACATGGTTATTGACGGCTTTACGGGAATAGTAGGAATAATCCTCATTCCAGACCAATTCCATAATCAACTCATAAGTAAATACCCGCTTTGGGTGTGTGATTAACAAAGCAAGAATGTCAAATTCCTTAGCCGTTAATTTGATTTCCTGCTCGCCAATATATACAAGTCGCTGCTCTTGGCAGAAGTATAAATCACCCATGCGAATCTCTGTAAACGGTTCATCAATGACTGTCTGCCCCCTATTAGTTTCGGAAATGGCGAATGGGCTGTCGGCAGGATTCTTCTGTTGCTTTTGAGAATCGAGAAGATAATTTACTAACTCCTGACGCTGACGGGCACTTAACAACACGAGCAGCTTTTCCGCAATTCTGCCGCCAGGTTCAGATATATCAAATACGGCTAATTTCCCATATCACCACCCCTTTCACTACTGTATTCTAAAATTTATCTACAAAATGCTACCCTTCTTAAGTTATAGATGTTGACTACATTCAGTACATACTTAAAAAATCATACCGTCTTGTACGGTAATCACACGGCTGCTACTTTTAGCTGCATCCGGCGAATGTGTTACCATGATGATTGTCTGGCCGCTATTCTGGTTAATCTCACGCAGCAGGTTCATAATCTCGGCCCCAGTCTTGCTGTCCAGATTGCCAGTCGGCTCGTCTGCAAATAGAATTTCGGGGTTCCCGATCAGAGCGCGGGCGATTGCCACGCGCTGCTGCTGACCGCCAGATAGTTCGCGGGGCTTATGCTTACGGCGATTAGATAAGCCGACAATCTCTAAAATTCGATCGAGCTGCTTTTTGTAGCCGCCCATCTTCTTGCCGTCCAGAAGCAGGGGCAGCATGATGTTTTCCTCTACATTCAGGTTGGGAATGAGGTTATAAAACTGAAAGACAAAGCCAATTTTCTGCCGCCTGATACGGCTCATTTTTTCATCCTCAAAACGAGAAATATCCGTACCGTTCAAAAGAACATGGCCGCTGGTTGGAGCATCAAGACCTCCAAGAATATAGAGCAGCGTACTCTTTCCAGAGCCGGACGGCCCCATAATAGACACAAATTCCCCCTGCGTGACCTGTAAGGAAATATCTTTGAGTACCTTTGTGGTGGTGTCACCAAGGCGAAAATCTTTTATGATATGTTTTCCCTCAACGGCTATATTGCCAACGAATGATTTCATTTGAAAAAACCTCCCATCTTCTTGTCTTATTCAAATTTGATTTCTTCCACCAGCTTCATATGGCGGCTCTTAAAGATCGGGACAACAGAGCCAAGCAGGGTTACAATCATTCCCATGCCGCCAGCGGTCAGGAATGTAACTGCATCCAGTTCCGGCACCATCGAGATTTTAGGGCCAGCCACAAGAAAAATCGTCTGAATTTCCATATAGGAAACAAAAACTGCTATAACAGCTCCGATCAGGCCAGAAGAAAATCCCTCAATTAATGTCATTTTCATGTTCTGCCGATTGGAAAGTCCCACAGACTTATACATGGCAATGCTTCGCCGCTTTTGAATATAGTTAATCAACAGGTTATTGATAATCCCCACAGCAGCCAGTAAAAGGATAAAATAGGTCATGCTGTGCATAGGCCGTAAAAAAGCTCCCACAGTAGACAGGGCATCTGTGTTAAATTTCTCCACCGTCCGGCTCCAATTTGATGTTTCGCCAAACAGGTCCCGAATTTGTACCATAATAGCGTCCGGGTCTGCGGCGGTATAGGCGAGGAAGTCATAGGCAGAGGCATCAAAATCGGAAACTGCATAGGTGGAAGAAATCAACGCTTCCACATCCGTAGCCCTTGATTTGAAGCTGCCCACTACCAGATAATCGTTTTGTCCAGCGCCGCAATTCAGAGACAGGGTATCGCCTATTTCAAAGCCGGTGCGCTCCATGCAGCTTTCACTTAACAAAATAGCTCTTTCCCCGTCAAAGGCTGAAACAGCTTTTTCTTCCATGCCTTTTTCCGTATAGCGGAGTGCCAACATGGAGCTGTACCATTCCAGATTATCAGTTGCCTCCAGACGGCTGAAGGTCATACCGTCTGCCTGCATCCGATTTTCATATACAAAGACAGGAAGTACCTTTTCAATCCCATCCATATCCTTAACCTGCTCTACAAAGTCCGGCTCCATGTACCCGTCTGCAAAGCCTTGCAGCTCGGCCCCATTGAAAACATCGCTTACATAGGTGGTTACAAAATTCCCTACAACAGTAATAGCAATTACAGCGGAAATGCTGATAAACAGCAATGTGATATTTTGCGAAGTGTTTTTGTTATCCCGCATATTCCGGGCGGCTAATCTGCCCTCATTACCCAAGACCGCGCCGTAGAGATATTCCAGTCCCGCAGAGATCAAGTTCGTCAGCAGCGGAACGATCAAAATTGTAGCGGCGATCAGCCCCAGCAAAGAGAATCCACCGGCCAGATACAGCATATTTCCTGATGCCAGATTTGGAAGAATAACCGAAATTACAAAAAGCACAACACCAGCGCCAACAATAAATCGCCTGGGGATATGTTTTTCTTCCACGCTGCCAAGCACCACATCCTTGATTGGCAGACGGCTCGCCCGGCGTACCGGAAGCCATGCGGAAAGTAAAGACACGACTACTGCAACGGCAAAGGAAAAAATGATGCTGAATGGAGAAATTACAATAGGAATCTCAATGCCCTGCGAAAGAGATTGGCCCATCCCCTGTAAAATCAGTTTCAAGACCACCGTTCCCACTGGAATACCAATCAGTCCACCCATAACACCATACAGTGCACTTTCCAGCAGAAGAATATGGGTCACGGCCTTTTGTGTAGCTCCAATACTGCGGAATGTTCCAATCACCGGCAGCCGGTCTAAGGTGATTACCTTGTAGCTGCTGTAAATGATAAAGACACTCATTGTCAGGGAGAAAAAGCTAATCAGGAAAAACGGCATGGATTTTTGTCTTGCATCTGCGGTGATCTGCGCCTCGTTTACTACTTCGGACACTTTATATTCACCGTCAGGAAGTGCCGCCACCAGCTCATTTTTCAATTCAGCGGTAGTCGTTCCCCCGGCCGGTTCAATGAGAATTTCTGTATATCCGTCTGTCTTTCCTGACAGCTCGGACAATGTAGATAAAGGCAAAAGGGCGGTTGCACCTCTTGTATGCCGGAGAAAAACCGTATCGTAGGCAGCAATCCCCGCCACCCCTAAAGTGATCGGCTGTCCACCAATTTGCAGCGTGATTGTATCACCTGCTTTCATTCCATATTTTGAAGTAAAGCGGTCTGGCAAGATCACCTGATTGCCAGTAAAATCCGTAATTTCGCCGCCATTTGCTAAACGGGGAGGATTGATTTGATCGAGCTGGGTAAGGTCAGCCGCTATCAAGTCAATGGTTTCATAATAACCGTTTTCGTGGTAAAGAGCCGAACTCTCCAACATTCCAACGCCGGCGCTGATTGAGGATAATTCCGGCAGGACGCTGAAATCAATCCCTCCATCTACCGCACTTACAGATAGTGTCGCACTACCGGCCATACCGCGAGCCATTTTCCTTTGTGCGCTTTCATACGATACACCAATGGAAAAGGATACGAACAACAGGGTTGTAGAAAGTAAAATTGACAGCAGCATAACAGCCGTTCGTGTTTTTCTCTCTTTGACATTTGTGAAAATATATTTCAATATGATTTTCAAAATAACACCTACTTTCTATCGGATAGGCTTGCACCATCCACTAATGCATTCTCGATTGCTTTTAACACGGTATCGCTGGTAAGGGTAGCGCCAGAAATGGCGTCAACTTCTAATGACTGTTCGGAACATACCGCCCCGGCGATCTGTTCAGCCTGCTCCATATAGGAGGCTTTATGCTCCACAACCTCAATACCGATAATTTTATGGTTTTGTATCTCAACATTAACGACAGCAAATAGAATTTTGTTCTGGCATACCCCGATATACTCACCATCTGCAATCGTGTTCAGATCAACTGTGCCTATATCCAAAACTTGCGGGCGTAATAAGAACGCCACAAGGATAAAGCCGACGCAAAGTGTAGCCGTAATCGTCAGAATAAATGGAACAACCTTTTTTATTTTTTCTTTCACGTTGTCACCCCCTTATAAATCAAGAAAAAGGTTGGTAGCTATCACTAAAACAATGATAGCCTACCAACCTTAATCTAATTTTCAGGCAACCTTAATTAACCTTAACGGAGAGAAAATTCAATTTGAAATGTAGTTCCGACAGTAGGAATACTGGAAACGGAAATTGTGCCGCTGTGTATCTCAATAATACCTTTGGCAATAGCCAGCCCCAATCCGCTTCCCTCTGGTTTTTGTTCGGTGTTAGTTCCACGATAATAGCGATCGAAAAGGTGTTCTGTTGTTTCTGGTTTCATCCCTTTTCCATTATCGGCAACATAAATTTCCAATGTGGAATCAGATACCAACAGACGCAGAGTAACTTCGGTATGTTCTTCCCCATGCACAAAGGCGTTAATGATTACATTCCGAAAGGCTCTTGTTAAAAGCGTCTGATCGAATGAGTACAAAACGATTTCTTCTGGACTTTCAAAATGAATGGTACGGTTTTCATATTCAGGGGTATTCAAAATATCAATCGCCAGTTCTTTTAGAAAACGCACGATATTCTTTTCCTCCCGGTTGATAGGGAGCATACCATTTTCTAATTGATAGGTTAGCTTCAGATCGTCAATAAGTGTTTCCATATAAGAAATATTTTTTAGCATAATTCCAGCATAACGCCTGCTCTGTTCCTGACTTTTCCCGCCGGTTTCTTGTAGAATCTCCGCATACCCTTTTAGCGGGGAAAGCGGCGTTTTCAAGTCGTGGGTGATATTGGCAATCCATTCCTCACGTATTTTGTCAGTTTGTATTCGTAGTTGATCGCTGGCTCTGATTTCTGCATCCAATATATTCAGACTATCATACAAATCATGGAACATGCCGTGGTCTTGAATAGGAAGATAGCTACGGAGAGAAATTTCTTGAATGGATGTCGTCATCCGTTTCATTGCCTTTGTTGTAAAAATTCCATAGAGAACGCCCGAAATAAGGACAAGCAAAAGCATAGCCGAAAGGATAGGTAAAATGATGGTTTTACCTCCTGCAAACCGTTCCCCGTTGACGTACATTGTGACTTTAGAAACATCCACAGGAAAATACAGAATATAAATATAATCTGTTCCGGCGTTGGAAGCTATACCAACAAAGGTGGTAGTTTCGCTATTTTCTAACTTTCCTGTTTGAAAAAGCTGCAACAATTCCGCACTGGAATATATTGTATTGACCTGATCTGGCTCTTGATAGCTGAATACTTCACAGCCGGAGGGGTCTAAAATCTGGATGCCAACCCCATTGTCCCGTAACAATGCTATCCCTGCCTGCTTAATCTGCGGCGCAGCTTCTATGAAAATAATCTGATCTTTGAAATCTTCTGTAAATGTTTTAGGCCAGTCGCTTCTTGCGATTATGCCATCTGGTGTCTGAATGGAAATCGTCATAAAAATAAGACATCCTGCCAATAAAACAGCTCCCAGCAGCGACAGAAAGAAAATCAGGTAAATATGAAATATCGTGCGATAGCCTGATCGTTTCATTTAATCAATCCTCTTTTTGAGCTTGTAGCCCAAACCTTTCACGGTGATAAGCTGCTGTGGAGCAGAGGGGTTATCCTCAATTTTTTCCCGCAAATGACGGATATGCACCATAATAGTGTTATCACAAATGCTGCTGTACTCACCCCATACCTGTTCATAAAGCCGCTCTTTACTGATAATTTTATCTGCATTTTCCATGAGGTAAGACAGTAGCAGAAATTCACGGCCAGTCAATCCGATTTCCTGTCCGGCTTTATAAGCCCGGCAGCTTTCTTTATCAATCGAAAGCGGTCCAACGGTCAAACAGACCGCGTCATTCACGGCAAGGGCTGTTTGATATTGTTGGCGGCGTAGTTGGGCTTTGATACGGAACACCACTTCACGAGGGCTGAATGGTTTTGTAATGTAATCATCGCCACCGTAAGACAGGCCGAGGATCTTATCAATATCATCATTTTTTGAGGATAGAAACAGGATGGAGCAATAGGAAAATTCCCGGATTTGCTTGCAGACTTCCAGCCCGTCAATGTCAGGAAGCATAATATCCAAAACAATCACATCCGGCTGATATTCCCGGCAAATGTTCAAGGCATCCAGCCCGGTATAGGCTTTCTGAACAGAGTGAAATCCCTCTTTTTGTAGTATTTCCTCTAACAAATCAACAATATCCTTTTCATCATCAACCAGTAAAATTTTGCTTTCCATTTTGGCACCTGCTTTCTTTTCTTCGGCCATCCATAGGTTTTTGTGCTGTTTTTGGAATAAGCCATATTGTTGCCATCTTCATAGCTCCAGGAATACGTCCTGCGGTACATAGATAATTTATCCTTCGGGGAGTAATGCCCCATTTTTCACTTGCTTCTTTCAGAGTCATGTAATCCATATCGCATACCTCCAGCATTCTTATTATAGTTCTTTTACTCGAATAATACAACAGGAGATTGCAGTCTCTAATAAAGGCCACAAGGCAAGCAGAACCTTACCTTGTGACCTTTGTTATGTCACTTCAAATTTGTAACCAACACCAACAACACTTTTGATGTAGTCCGGGGAACCAGATGTAGTTTTCAGTTTCCTCCGCAGATTACTCACATGGTTATTAACTGCTTTTCGGGAATAGAGCGAATAATCTTCATTCCAGACCAATTCCATAATCAACTCATAAGTAAATACACGCTTTGGGTGGGTGATCAACAAAGCAAGAATGTCAAATTCTTTAGCGGTTAATTCAATTACCTGCTCGCTAATACATACAAGCCGTTGCTCCTGACAGAAGTATAAATCGCCCATTTGAATCTCTGTAAACGGTTCATCAATGGCTGTCTGCGCCCTATAAGTTTCAGGAATGGCGCATGGGCTGTCAGCCGGATTATTCTGTTGCTTTTGGAAATCGAGAAGATAATCAACTAACTCCTGACGTTGGCGGGTGCTTAACAGCATGAACAGCTTCTCCGCAATTCTACCGCCCGGTTCAGATATATCAAATACAGCTAATTTCCCATGTTGCCACCTCCTTTCCGTCAGCGTGGGTATTTATTCTTTTACCATCAACTAATACTCCTGTTGTGTTGTTGTGCTCTATGCCGAAAGTTCCTTTTAAGCGTTATATAATTTTCTATATTGTTTCGGAGTCACCCTGATATATTTTTTGAAAAAATTAATAAATTGTCAACACGGAAAAATGAGATGAAATAAAACACTACATAAACTCTAGGGCTTGTTTGAAAAATAAATATTGCACAAACCAAATAAAAGTGCGAAAATAGAGCCATGAAGCGATAT
>NZ_QZEG01000078.1:0-9908 GCF_009917605.1 Anaerotruncus sp. 1XD42-93
TCGTGGGTGAAATACTGCTCCGGGGCCAGCCCGCAGCGGGACATCAGGGAATAGGCGATGCTGACGGTGGCAGCGGCTTTGAATTGGACTTCGATGTTAAGTTCATCGTACTCCTCCAAAAAGGAATCGTCAACGATGTAAAGGAAGTCCCGCCCGTTGTCCGCCCAGTATTCCCCGGCCAGCCTGCGGGCGATCTCGGTCAGCTGCCCGCCTAAATCATCGCCGCCCACCCCATACCGGTTTTCCAGCATGGCGGAGATGGAATCTATATGCCGTTCCTCCATCTTCCAGAGCCAGGGAGTGCGGGAGTGCGGGCGGGTTCCGGTGTCGGAAATGTCAAAGACATACCGCAGCCGGGTCCGGTCCCCGGAATCGTCCACCAGGGCGATGCCCTTGGAGCCGCGCCGGACATAGCGGCCCATCTTGTCATTCCACAAGTCATACTCCGCGCAGGCGGTAGCGTCCGGGCGCTGGGCGTAGATCATCAGCTGGTCATGGAAGGGGTATTTATAAAGCTGTTGTCAAGGGGGAATTTGAGATTTGATTCTTTGCGTGACCGCATTATGGAATTGTGCAGCATTCCTTTCCTTTTGACAAAAAGCAGCCCCGCTTCATTCAAATCGCTTTTAGCTGGCTTTGAATGAAACGGGGCTGTTTCGCTGTCTGATTTACTTGATAAATCCTACCTGCTTGGAGATCAGCGCCTCCTGCTCGTCCTTGCGCTGTTCATACTCCACTTTCTTCTCTTCGAAGTAGTTCCGGCCCTCGCTGTCAATGGACACGATCAGGGGCCCGAACTCCTTTACCCGGCAATTCCACAGGGTCTCGGGCATCCCCAGGTCCCGCCACTCGGCCCGCACGATCTCCTCCACCTCCACCGCGGCCACCACGGCGTTGCCTGCGGGGAACACGCAGTGGATGGCGCCGAACTCTTTGCAGGCCCGCTCGGTGTTGCCCTTCATGCCGCCCTTGCCCACGATGACCCGGACGCCGGTGGTTTTTACGAAGTCGTACTCGAACTTCTCCATACGCATGGAGGTGGTGGGCCCCACGGACACCATCTCGAATTTGTCCCCCTCCAGGGGGCGGATGATGGGCCCGGCGTGGAGGATGGCGTTGTCCCGCACATCCACCGGGATTTCCCGGCCCTCCTCCACCACACGCCGGTGGGCCACGTCCCGGCAGGTGGTCAGGCTGCCCGTCAGGTACACGATATCGCCAATGTGGATGTCCTTCAAATCCTCCGCCGAGATGGGGGTGGTCAGGATCTTCTTACCGTCTCTGATTTCTACCATTACAGCGTCACCTCCGAATGAGAAAGAATGGTGTAATTGAGGTCCTTGTCAAAGATGATGTGGCCCCGCCGGTGGCTCCAGCAGCCCACGTTCACCGCCACGCCGATGGCGGAGGGGTGCCGGGCGGTGTTCTCGATGTGGACGCCCAGCACGGAATACTTGCCGCCCATGCCCTGGGGACCCAGGCCGATGGCGTTGATGCCGTCCTCCAGCAGCTTTTCCATCTTGGCTGCCCTCTCGTTCTCGCTGTGGGAGCCGATATCCCGCATTAGGGCCTTCTTAGACAGCAGCGCGGCGGTTTCCACCGAGGTGGCCACGCCCACGCCTACCAACAGGGGCGGGCAGGCATTCAAGCCGTAAGTAGTCATGCGGTCCAGCACAAACTTGGTGACCCCTTCATAGCCCTCGCCGGGCATGAGCACCATGGCGTGGCCGGGGAGGGTGCAGCCACCCCCTGCCATGTAGGTGTATATCTCACACTGGTCGGAGTTGGGCACGATGTCCCACCACACGGTGGGGGTACCCTTGCCCACATTCTTGCCGGTGTTGTACTCGTCGAAGGTCTCCACCGAGTTGTGGCGCAGAGGGGCATCGAAGGTGGCCTTGACCACCGCCTCCTTCAGCAGACCCTCCAGTTCATTGATGAGGGGGAAGCCGGTGCCGCACTTCACCCAGAACTGGAGCACGCCGGTGTCCTGGCAAGAAGGGCGGTTCAGCTTCACCGCCAGCTCCTGGTTGCGGAACATGGTGTCGTAGATGGTCTTGGCCAGGGGGCTGTCCTCCTTGTCCCGCAGCTCTTGGAGCTTGGCGATGACATCGTTGGGCAGCTTTTTGCCGGTGTGGGCGATGAATTTTGCCATCATCTCGGTCATGCGCTGGACGCTTTCTGGTTTTGTCATGAAATGACCTCCTTGTATGAAAATAGATTACTATATATCGCTCAATAGAAGGGATAAAGGATGGGCAGCAGCACCATGCAGATCACGAAGGACACGCCGATGAGGGGCAGGCCGGATTTCACATAGTCATTGAATTTGTAGCCGCCCAATCCTACCACCATGGTGTTGGCGGGCATACCGATGGGGGTAGCGTAGGCGCAGGAGCAGGAGATGACGGTGGCAATCACCATGGAGCGGGGGTCCGCCCCCAGGCTCTGGGCCAGAGAGACGGCGATGGGCACCATGAGGGCGGTGGTGGCGGTGTTGGACATGAAGTTGGTCAGGGTACAGCCCACGATGAAGATCACCAGCAGCAGGATGATGGGGTTGGGGTTCTCGCCCAGGGCGCCCACGATAGTGTCGGCAATCAGGCTTCCGGCCCCGGTGGTCTCCAGCGCTTTGGCTAGGGCCAGAGAACCGCCGAACAGCAGGACCACCTTCAGGTCGATGGACTGGAGCGCCGCCTTCTCGCTGATGACGCCGGTGAGGACCAGGAAGGCCGCGCCGATGCAGGCGGAAACTTGGAGTTTGATCCCAATCTGCTCCTCAAAAATCATGGCCAGGATCACCACGATGAGCACTACCAGAGAGGTGACCTGCTTCCATTGGGGGACACCGCTGTAGTCGCGCTGCCCCTCAGTGTCCCCCTCACCCTTGGAGTCAGGGAGGAACTTATAACCGATGAGGGCAAAGTAAATGATGCCAAAAATCAGCATGGGCGCACCCACGGCGATGTACTCGAAGAATCCGGTCTGGATCCCCATCTCATTCAGGGCGTTGATGCCCATCAGGTTGCCGGGGGCACCGATGATGGATAGGTTGCCGCCCAGGGCAGCGGCGAACACCAGAGGCATGAGCAGTTTGCCCCGGGAGTAGCCGGACTCGTCGGCGATGCCGCACACCACGGGGATGAGCACCGCGGCGGTGCCGGTATTGGACAGGAAGCCGGACATGACGCCCACGATGACCATGATGGCGGTGATCAAAATCCGTTCACTTTTGGCGAACCGGGTGACGATGCCGCCGATCTTGTTGGCCATACCCGTCTCGAACAGGGCCTGTCCCACCACGAACATTCCGACACACAGGATCACGTTGCTGTTGACGTAGCCGGCGAAGGTGTCGGAGGCGCTGAGGACGCCGGTCACGTTCAGGCCGATGGCCACGATGGTGGCGGTCAGCCCAAGGGGGATTTTTTCGAGGATGAACATCACGATGGCGAAAGCCAGGAACAGCAGGGTTATGACAACCGGGGACATGGGCAACTCCTCCTTGTTGTTCTTCAACTGAAATGTCGCCGCGCAGCTTTCATCTCGTTATCTATATATTAGCATAGAAAAAACAAAATGTAAAATATATAAAATCTATTGAGCACAGTTTATACTTATGCTAAAATGGGGGAAAGGAGGTGCGGCACATGACACTTCAGCAACTGCAATACTACGTTGCCGTATGCAAGCACCAGAGCCTGACCAGAGCCGCCCGGGAGCTGTCTGTCTCCCAGCCCGGCCTGTCCACTTCTATCCGGGATCTGGAAAGGGAGTGCGGCTTCCCCCTGTTTGACCACCGGCCCAACAGCATCAGCCTGACGGACCAGGGCAGGGCCTTTCTCCGGGAGGCAGAGCACCTGCTGCGCTCCTACGGGCAGCTTTGGAAAAACGCGGAGCTCATCGCCCAGCGAAAGGCCGTCCTGCGGGTAGGCGTGGCTCCCATGGGGGCCAGCCTGCTCTTCCCACGGCTGCGAAAGGGATTTTACGCTGCCTGCCCGGATGTTACTTTTGAGGTGACGGAGGATTCTACCGAAACGCTTTACCAGAAAATAGACACCGGGGAACTTGACTTCGCCCTCACAGTGTCCATCGCCCCGCCTGGGGTAGATTACTGCTCTGTCATTTTAGGGCACAGCCGACTGCTGTTCTGCGTCCACCGGGACCACTCGCTGGCAGAGGAGCGGGTGGATACACTGTCCCAGGTGGGGCAAACACCGCTCATCATGCTGTCTGACCGCTACAGCCAGACCAAATATCTTAAGCGTTTATTCCGGGCGGCAGATTATACTCCAAACGTGATTCAATATACATCTCAAGTGTTTACCATCCTCCAGCACATCCGAGAGAACGCGGCGGCGGGGTTCCTGTCCGAGGACATAGTGCAACGTGAGGACAGTCTGACAGGATTTGCCCTCCGGGAGGTGGAGGAGGCATCTGTCACGGTGATCTGGCGAAAGGACGCGCAGGTTTTTCCCGCTATGGAGGCATTGATACACTATGTGCGAATTGAGAAATAGCGAGGGGGATAGAGTAGCGGCAAGCAATGCCCCGGTATATACCGGGGCGTGCTTGTTGGTGGCTGACCGCCCCCAAGCCCCCGTAAGGACCGGCGCAAATGCGCCGGTCCTTTTAAGCCGCCTTCGGCGTCTGCTGTTACCCGCAGGGAGAGAAAAAATCATCACAGCGCCTCCTGCTGGTGGTGGCGATTTTTCTCTTTCTCCGTCACGCCCAAAATCCGCCCCACGTTGTTTTTGGCGGTGAGCAATTCTATCATTTCCGCCTTTGTCTGCCTATACTGTGAATACTGTTTTCCCTTCTTTGCTTGCAGGGCGGCGTACTCCTGTTTCAAGGATTGGATGGATGGCAGCTTCGTCAAACCGAGGGAATTAAAATAACGCTTCGCCTCTTTACAATCTTCAATCTCTCTGCTATGCTGTTCGTAAAACTTGGCCTGTTTCCGGCCTGTCAGTTTTCGATATTGGGCATAGACCTCGCGGGTCTTGGAGTACGTTCCGATGTGCCGTTGCAATTCGGAAATGTCCTTCATTCTTTGTTCAGCAGCTTTTATCTGATCGCTCAAATCGCTGAATTTCTGTGAGGCCGCATCACAGGCTTTCTCCAATTCTCCAAAATCAGTCAGACCCTTTTCCTGCAAGTAGATGAGTGTCTTTGCCATCTCCTTGAGATTGAAAATCTTCGCCCAATGTTCAAACCCAGGGGAATTGATTTTCTGCATCCGGGCTTGAATGTCAATGAGCAGATTGGGCTTGGATTGTGCTGCCGCTTTCGCTTTGGGAGCGACAATCCGCTTGCCGGAAATGCGCTCCATAATCGCCGCTTCGGAGTAATCCGCGCCAAGAGAATCACAGCGCACGAACCGTTTGCCGCTGGGGATTTTGAACGCTAAGTGCTTGCCCCGTTTTACCTCCGCACCCGCCGCTTTCATAGCGGCGAGGAAGCTGTCAAAATCCTTGCAGCCTTGACCGAGGGCGGTGTCAATCATGCTCTCCAACTGGCCCCGAACGGTAGGCGGTTTATCCTCTCCCAGCCATGTGCCGTAGCTACCCCGGCTGGGCTCCGGCTCCGCGATCACCGACAGGCCATTTTCAAGGCACAGCATATCGGAGATTTTACGAACCGCGAATGAGGACCGCCAGAAGTTTCGGAATTTCCTGGTGCAGTCCAGGGCGGTCGAATTGAACACGATATGCGAGTGAATGTGATGTTTGTCAACGTGGGTACAGACGATAAAAGCGTGTTTCCCCTTGGTCAGCGACATAGCGAGGTCATAGCCGATTTTGTTTGCCAGTTCCGGGGTGATCTCCCCCGGTTTGAAGGACTGCCGCAGGTGGTAGGCGATCACATCATTGTCTTTCCGCTCCCTGCCGGTAATGACGGCGTACTGCCGCTTAGAAAACAGAAACTCCTGGTCAGCGATAGACGGATTACATTGATAGGCAGTCACCAGATCGCCGCCGTTGGTTTTCTCTGGATTCTCCACATAGTCCGTCACCCGGCCCAGGGCCTCCGCCACGGTCCGGCCCTTGCCGCTGTGCAGTGGCATCAGGCGTGTTGTTGCCATTTTCAAATCCTCCCCTCAAAAGAAAAAATGGTGGTGAGCGTCATTTTGCCGCCCACCACCAGACCCTTATTTGATTTTCGATAGCTGCTCCAATATGCTGCCGAACAGTCCTTCGACCGCCCCCAGCTTTGCGGTGATCTCGTCCGCTTCGTCAGGGTAGACCGCGTCGCCGCTGTTGATCCTCCGGGCAATCTGATTCACGTTGTTGGAGGTATACCGCAGGAGCTTGGCGCACTCGTCCAGCTCCTTGATTTGCAGTTGGACAATGTAGCCGTCAATACACATCTTCCGAATGTAGGCGCTCATGTTCCGAACGCCCATCAGCGCCATTCTCTGTTCGATTAGGCTCCGTTCCTCGTCTGTAACTTTGAAATAGATACCGTTGGTCTTTTCTTTTGCCATGCTCCCCCTTATCTCCGCTTCTGCCATACGAGGTCATAGCCGAGAGCATCGGCCAGCTCCACAGCTTCCTTGTAGCGCAGAGATTCACGGCGCAGCTTGTCGGAGAGATTGGGAACGCTGGGACTCCATCCGTACTGCTCCGCCAGTTTTTCCACCAGTTCGCTCATGGTGAAGCCCTCTCGGACAATATAGGCTTTGATTTCGTTCCTGATATTCATAAAAATCGTTCTCCTTTTCGTAATTGTATTCGCCATCCGGCGTAGAAATAGAAAACGCCCCCAACAAACCGGGCAGGCCGTTCACCATGCCCAGGTCACAGAAGCGCACATTGAATTTCAGCGTTCAGCGTGAAGTCGCGCGAAACCGTGAAAACCGGCAGGGGACAACGTACCGTGTTCGCTATCCGGCGTTGCGTATTTCCACGAAAAAGCGCCATGCTGATGCCGTTCTATTCGCTGATTTCACATGGATTGAAATTTAGGGCGCAAAAGGGACGGTCCGCAGACCGCCCCTTGACGTAGCATATTCAACCCTGGGCCTCCGCCGCCCGCTTCTTCTCGTGGGAACGTCTGGAATATTCCCTCTGCTTCTCCCGCTTCTTCCGCAGTTCTTCCTGCTCTGCCAGTTCTTCCGGCGTAGGCTCCGGGAGCGGCACATCGAATTTGCCGATAAACTTCAAATAAATATCAACTTCCTGCATCCGTTCGCCGCTGGACCTGTCCGGCGCATGGACAACGATCTTGTCCACGAACTCAAAAATCATCGGCGTGGTCAGCGCCGAGAAATCGGTGTACCGCTTGACCAAATCTAAAAACTGCCCGGCCCGGTCCGTGTCAGCGTTGAACGCATCAAGCTCCGCCTGCTCCCGCTTGATCGCGGCGTCCAATTCCTCCTGCTCCCGCTCATAGCCATCCGACAGCAGCTTGAACCGCTTCTCCGTCAGACTGCCCGTGGCGAAGGATTCATAGAGCTTTTGAATCAGCCCATCCAATTCGGCGGACCGCTTACGGTCCCGGTTCAGCTTGCGTTTCAGTTCCTTTGCGGCGTTTTCCTGTTGAAGCTGGGAGGCGGCGTGAATCTTCTCCATAAAGCCTTTCTCATCAGAGAGCGCGTAGGTGCTGACGGTTCTGATGGTGTCAAGAATCAGTGCCCGAACTGCCTTTGTGGTAATGTAGTGTCCAAAACACTTCCTTGTTTCCTGTTTGGCACTCAAACTGTAAGTGGAGCAGTTATAGTTGTCACCGGAATAAAGGCCGCTTTCGGGGTCGATCTTCATACCGTCCCGGAGCGCCCTGCCGCCCCGCTTGTGGTTATACATCTTGGCTCCGCAGTCGGCGCAGAACAGCAAACCCGTTAGCGGGTTCGCCTCACCTGTGGTGTCCGTCCGGCGGACCGTCTGCCGCACCCGCTGGGCCAGTTTCCAGCTTTCAGCGTCCACAATGGCCTCATGGGTGTTCTCAATGATCTGCCATTCCTCCGGTGAACGCTTGACTGACTTTTTGTCCTTGTAGGAGGGTTTATAGGAACGAAAGTTGACCGTATGGCCCATATACTCCGGCTTGGCAAGTATATCCCGAATTGTGGCGTCTGTCCAGTCATAAGGGCGGGACATATCTGTTTTGCTCTGGCACGTCCCACGGCCCTGTCTGGCAAAATAGCATGAGGGACGCTCCACCTTATCTTTCATCAAAATTCTGGCAATCGCGGAGGGATTTTTCCCTTCTATGCTCAGATGGAAAATCCGTCGCACCACATCCGCCGCTTCTTCATCCACCAGCCAGTGGTGCTTTTCCTCCGGGTCCTTCTTAAAGCCATAGGGGATATTATTCGTGACGGGTTTGCCGGACTTGCCCCGCACCTGATACTGTGCCTTTTGTTTCCGGCTGCAATCCCGGACATACCATTCGGACATGATGTTGATGAACGGCGCGAACTCCCCCGTACTCTGGTCGGCACTGTCCACGCCGTTGGAGATGGCGATAAACCGAACCCCATGCTGCCGGAACAGAACCTCGGTGTAGAAGCCCGTTTGCAGATAGTCACGCCCGACACGGCTCATATCCTTGGCGATCACACAGCCGACCTTCCCGGCTTCAATGTCCGCCACAAGCTGTTTCCAACTGGGCCGTTCAAAGTTAGCCCCGCTCCATCCGTCATCCGTGTAATGGGAAATGTTGGCAAATCCTCGCTGGGCGGCATAGCTTTCAAGCATGGCCTTTTGATTTACAATCGAGTTACTATCCCCAATTTGCTCATCGTCACGGCTAAGGCGCTCGTATAATGCTGTGATCTTCTCCGGCTCCAACCGCTTCTCGTTCATGTTGAACTCCCTTCAAGCGGCTGGCTCGTTTGTGGTATCCCCATTGTACCACAGTCCGCGCCGTTTGTCACGGCCCCGCGCCGAATTAAATGCAGAATTTTGTCGTTCATGGTTTCCTGGGCGGTATCGCTGAAATGGACGCGCACCTTGTAGGTGGTGGACCCGATACGCCGGTAGAGAATGGCGGTGTTCGCCGCTGCTGGTTGAATTGTAGCTATATTTTGCCTTCCTTTCTTGCGGTAGGCCGCAACCCGTAGTATGATGGTGGTGGATGTTCCAGGCAAACAGAAAGCCAGCCCCCGGCTGCGTAATGACGTTCGCAACCGAAAGCTGGCCTGATATGCCTATGTACTTTTGTCGTGAAAGGACGATGGTTTTCACAGCGTCCAAAGCATCCCCTCACAAATAGGAGAAAAACCGGGGGTAAAGCGGAACCATTTTCAAAAAGTTTCTGAAAATTTCTCGAAGCGCCCCGGTTTGTTCGCCCATCTCTATTATACGGTCAAATCGGCCACGACCGCAAAAATATGGCGAAAATGCAAGATTAGGCCGTTCCATTCTGAAAAATTGCAAAAATGCAAGATGAAATCAGAACGCGCAAAGCGCGTTCTGATCCGCAGCAAAACAACGCAAACCACAAAACCACATCGAAAATTCTTCGTTCTGATCTTGGAACGTGCTGACGGTCAAAATGTCCGTCACCACCATGCCGAAAATCAGAAGTGCAGAATGCACACTTGATTTTGGCGTAACGTGGCCGACATTTGTCGCTCACGTTTCAGCCAAACGAATACCATCGTTCTCCCAAGTATATTATGGGCGAAATCGAAAAAAACAGGCTATTGGCATGACAGTCCCATTTCAAAAAACATGACACCGCCCCTCGGATATACTTCGAGCGACAAATTGTCGCTCGAAGTTGTGAGGATATTGGTATCACCCCCTCCCATAGCACCGTCATTCACCACAAACGAGCAGCCGCTATGTTGTATTAGGCGAAATCTCACATTCACCCTTTACAACATACATCTTTGTAAAGCCTGGAGGCTGTGTCCAGAAACCGCATCCACTCATTCCAGCTGGAAGTGAGCTGCACCGCCG
>NZ_QZEG01000079.1:0-9776 GCF_009917605.1 Anaerotruncus sp. 1XD42-93
GACCAAAACAACGCCCTTCGCTTCTCGGGCTTTCAGCCCGAAGCGCGCTTACGCGCGACGCTCGGGCAGGATGCGCCTTACGGGCGAGGGGGCAATGCCCCCTCCCCGTATGCCCCTCCCCGGCAAGCTGGCAGGCCCAGCCCGATCGGGCACAGAGTAGTGGGGTTTTGCGGCACAGCCCGGGGCGAGCGAGCGGGGCCTGTCTGGACAAAAAACAGGTCGGGGCGGGCTGTGACATGCGTGTCTTTTCCACCCAGCCAAAGGCGGGCACCCTTCCGGGGGTTCCATAAGGGGGCTTCCCCCTTATGTGCACTTTTGGTCCCTTTTCGTGCATCCGAAAAGGGACCCGCCGCGCGGGGGCGGATACCCCGCATCCCGGTGCCGCTTGCGGCACACTTCTCAAAAAAGGTAAGGTACTGCACCGCTGTACATCTCCCACCCTTATCTGGGGGCGGAAGAGGGTGCAAATCAGCCCTGAGCATGAGCGTTTGTCGGGGGGCGCGGGGTTCTTTAAGGGGCGTCGCCCCTTAAATGCACTTTTGGTTCCTTTTCGTGCATCCGAAAAGGGACCCGCCGCGCGGGGGCGGATACCCCGCATCCCCTGCCGCCGGAAGGCGGCATTCTTCTTAAAAAGGTAAGGTACTGCACCGCTGTATAAAAAAGGCAACGTGCTGCGCAGCTGTGCAAACAGAAGCAAGCTGTCTGCCGCACAGAAAAGCATTATTGACTGGAAAGCAGTGCCATGGTAGAATAAGGCGGCATGGCCCGCCGGGAAAAAGCATACAGGGAAAGAGGTGGCACGATATCCTTTCTGAAGGTGCGCACCGGCCGGCAGGGGCGTTTACCGGGTCACCAAACCAATAAGGAACGATCATTATGTTACTGAGTTTAGACAACGCGACCAAGATGTTCGCGGAAAAAATCATCTTTATGGGCGCCAGCCTCAAAATCGAAGAGGGGGACCGGATCGGCCTGGTCGGGGTCAACGGGGCGGGCAAGTCGACGCTGCTCAACGTGCTGGAAGGTTCCCTCCCGCTTGAGCAGGGGGAACGCGCGGCACGTTCGGGGCTGTCGCTCGGGTTCCTGCGGCAGGACAGCGGCCTGGACGGGCAAAATACCATCTGGGAGGAGATGCGGGGGGTATTCCGCCCGCTGCTTGACGCACAGGCCAAGGCCGGACGCATCGCCGCCCAGATGGGCCAATACACCGACCGCAGCTCTCCCGACTATCTTGCACTGTCCGAAGAGTACAACCGGCTGCAAAGCTATTTCGAGGTCAACGAGGGGTACAACATTGACGTCAAAATCCGCACCATCCTAAACGGCATGGGCTTTGCGGACAAGGATGTGGACACCCCCTGCGACACCCTCTCGGGCGGGGAAAAGACCCGTCTGGCGCTCGCGCGGCTGCTGCTCTCCGACCCCGAGCTGCTCATGCTCGACGAGCCGACCAACCACCTCGATTTCGCCACCCTCCAGTGGCTCGAGACCTATCTGCAATCCTACCGCGGCGCAATCGTCGTGGTCTCGCATGACCGCTATTTCCTCGACCAGCTCTGCACCCGCATCTGGGAGGTCGCCCATCTGCGGGTCACCCCCTATAAGGGCAACTATACCCGGTATATGCACACACGCGAGATGCTCTATGAACGCCAGCTCAAAGAGTATGAGATGTACCAGCAGCGGGTGACCAAGCTTTCCGATTTCGTCGCCCGCAACAAGGTGCGCGCCTCCACCGCCGCGCTCGCCCGCAGCCGCGAAAAGGAGATCGAGCGGATGGAGCCGGTCAAGCAGCCCCCGAAGCCCCTCAACCCCGCGCGGATCTCGTTCTTTTTCGAGCGGGACCCGGTCAAGGACGTCCTGCATGTCGAAGGGCTTTCCCTGCGCGCGGGCGGCGGCCCCTCCGGCAGGCTGCTCTGCTCGGACGTCAGTTTTGACCTGCTCCGCGGCGAAAAAGTCGCGCTGGTCGGCTCCAACGGGGTCGGCAAGTCCACCTTCCTGAAAACCCTCATCGGCCAGCTCAAGCCCGAGGCGGGCAGGATCCAATGGGGGCGCAACGTCAAGGTCTCCTATTTCGAACAGGGGCAGGTCGGGCTGACCGGCTTCAAAACCGTCCTGGAGGAGCTGTGGGACCGGTACCCGCAGTCCCACGAACAGGACCTGCGCAACCTGCTCGGCGGCCTGCTCTTTTCGGGCGAGACGATCTATAAGCGGGTGGACATGCTCTCGGGCGGCGAAAAAGCCCGTCTCAAGTTTGCCATCATGATGTATGAGGAGGGGAACGTCCTGCTCCTCGACGAGCCGACCAACCATCTCGACCTCGCCACCAGGGAAGCCCTCGACCGCGCGTTGATCGCGTATGAGGGGACCATCCTCGCGGTCTCCCACGACCGCTACCTGTTAAGCAGGATGCCCGGCCGGATTGTCGAGATGCACCCCGACGGATTCGTTTCCTATCGCGGCAATTACGAGGATTACCTCGCCCAGCGCAGCGCCGCCGGCGCCGCACAGGCCGCGCCCCAGCCCGCGGAGGGCCCCGCCGGCCCGGAAGCTGCCGCCGGCAGCGGGAAGTCCGCCACCGAATATCACCGGACAAAAAAACAGCGCGCAGAAGCCGCTGCACGCAAAAAACGCCTTTTTGAAGTGGAACAGGAGATCAGTGACCTCGAAGCCGCCATCCAGCTCGAGCAGGGAAAACTCTCTGACCCGGAAATCTCCCGCGATTACCAGAAGGTCACCGAGCTTTGCGCCAATATCGACCGGCTGCGCGTCAGCCTTTCCGAGCGGATGGATGAATGGGCCGGGCTTTCGGAGTAGTGTGCAGCTGCGCAGCACCTTGCTTTTTTTGATCAGTGTGCCGCCGGAAGGCGGCAGGGGATGCCCGGTCCCGTCCGGGCGGACGGCTTGTTTTTTGCTTGTGCAAAAAGCAAGGTAAAAAGCACACATAAGGGGAGTACCCCTTATGTATCCCCCGGAAGGGTGCCCGCCTTTGGCTGGGCGGAAGGGACACGCATGTCAGTGCCCGCCCCGACCTGTTTTTTGTCCAGACAGGCCCTCTCACTCGCCCCAGGCCGCGCCGCAAAACCCCACTACACAGTGCCCGATCGGGCCGGGCCTGCCAGCTTGCCGGCCTGTTCGGGTGCTGTGCAGAAGTGCGCTCCACTCAGTCAAAACAGGACGCTTGACAGCGCCCTGTTTTCAGGCTATAATGAGCATAAAGAAAGGCGCTGCCCGCAGACGGTCAGCCCCCTTTTATGATTGCAGAAATAACCGCATCACTTTCTCAGGGTGGCGGTTATTTCTTTTTTGTTGCGTCTAACACAAGAGCAACAACGCCCAGAATTACCAGACAGAACTGGAACAGTTCCGCATATGTAACCATAAGCATTCCCCCCTTTCTTCCGAAACGGGGAAATCCCCCGTCTCATGCGGGGGGCCAACCGCCTGCAACCGTATGTAGCAGCACCTTGTCCTTATTCTACCATGGCAGTGCTTCCCAGTCAAGAACAAGAGAGGAAATGCAATTCCGCTTTAGGGCAGCATCCGTTTGGTGCCAGACCAAACGGATAGGCGCTTGCGCCTTCCTCAAAGGTGCGCGGCGTTTTGGGTTCCAGACCACCGCATCCCCTGCCGCCGGAAGGCGGCATTCTTCTTAAAAAGGTAAGGTACTGCACCGCTGCGCATCCCCCACCATCGCCTGGGGGCATCCGAGGGTGCAAATCAGCCCTGAGCATGAGCGCTTGTCTGGGGGCGCGGGGTTCTTTAAGGGGCGTCGCCCCTTAAATGCACTTTTGGTTCCTTTTCGTGCATCCGAAAAGGGACCCGCCGGGCGGGGGCGGACACCCCGCATCCCCTGCCGCCGGCAGGCGGCATTCTTCTTAAAAAGGTAAGGTACTGCACCGCTGCACATCTCCCACCACCATCGGGGATGAAAATGGAAAAGGAAGGGGCTTTCGCCCCTTCCTTTTTATTGATTCGGTTTTATTCGATGATGATTTCAGAGCGCTGGGTTTTGGCCGAGACCCCCTCGGCATGGGGGGTGATATAGGCGCTTTCGGAGACGAACTCGCCGGGGAGGGAAGCGCTGACGTAATAGGAGAGGGTCACGGTATTGGAGCCGGCGTCCTGGCTGTCGTCGACGGGCTCGGTGGTGGGGGAGAAGGCCGCGTCGGGGCCATCGTCCTGGCGGTCCGCGAGCGGGACCGGCTCCCCGCGGTAGAGGAAGCCGCGCACCTGCTGGCCGTCGTTCTCGACCACGACCTGTATCTGCGACCCCTGCCCGCCGAGCGGGACCGCCTCGGCATAGCGGTCGGAGGAGGGCATGAACCGCATCCCGGAGGGGATGTAATCGGTGATGTTGTAGCAGCCGGCCGGGGCGTCGTCGGTGAAGGTGATGCGCAGGTCCACCCGGACCTGTTCACCGACCCTGGGGCTGCCGCCGCTGGCGGTGGTGTACGATTTCTCGATCGCCACCTTGCTGGCGGATGCGGCGCTGGCCTCCTCGGCGTAGCCGGTATAGGAAACCGCGGCATAGAGGTCCCCGGCGACCGTCTCGAACTGGGCGGCGGCGAGCGCCTCGCGGCTCAAAAGCAGGCACTGGTACCCCTTGGCGCCCAGCTCAAACGTGCGCTCCTCGCCCTCGAGCACACACCGGAACACGCTCTGGTCCTTGGTGTAGGCGGCCGAGGTGTGGTTGGTATAGAGCAGCATCTCCAGATGGGGCAGGCTCTCCTGCGAACGGGCGCGGTCGTCGTCCCGCTCGAGGAAATAGCGCATGAACGCGTCCGCATCCGGATGCCCGGCCAGCGTGGTGAGCGCCAGCGCGGCGGAGGTTGCCTCGGTCTGTTCGTCGAGCGAGCCGCCCGGCAGCAGGTATTTGAGCTTCCCTTCGGTTTCCACCTGGCGCGACAGCCCCTGGTAGAGCGCCTGCGCGCCCGCGTAGTCGCCCAGGCGGGCCATGCCCGCGCCCAGCCAGAGCTTTTGCGCGGCGGTGAGGGATTCGTCCTGGGAAAGGCGGGTGAGGTCGAGCAGGATCGGCTCGTCGAGCGCCGCAAGCCCCAGATAGGACATCACCCGGTCGTTGGGGCTGGCGGACGGGTTTTTCAGCGTCTCCTCCAGGTAGACCTTTGCGGAGGTCTGGTCGACCAGGGAAGGCGCGGCCAGCAGCATCCGGGCGGTGAGCGCGGCGTCCGGGCCGGCGTTGGAGAGCGGGCGCACCCCCGACCAGACCTCCTGGATCCGGTCGAGCCGGACGTCCCGCCGCGGCCCGGGTTCGTCCTCCTCAAGCAGGCGGCTGTAGGAGGCCCGCGCGAGCCACGCGGCGGCGATGATCTCGGTGCGTTCCCCGTCCTGCCCTGAGAGCCATTGCAGGCCCTCCAGCATGGGTGCGAGCCGTTCGTCGTATACAGTGACCCCAACCGGGTAACGGGCGCTTGTGAGGCCTTGCAGCCGGTTAAGCGGCATGGTCTCGATCCGCGGGACGGTCGAAGCCGAGCGCAGCACCTGGAATTCCCGCCGCCAGGCGTCGAAATGTCCGTCCGCGTTGGCCGAGAGGGTGAGGGTATAGGTCCCCTCCTCGTATTTGCCGAGGTTGAACAGCGCCCGCTCGCCGGGGGCGGCGGTCTGGGTCATCCCGTCCACCTGGAACCCGTCCGAATCGAGCACCGTGACCGCGTAGGACACATCCCCTTCGAGTGCGGGCAGGGCGGACCCGCCCACCCCGGCGGAGAGGGACACGTCGTCCCCCACGAGGTAGCTGCCGGTGAGCACCGGGCGCAGGTAGAAGGGCAGGGCGGCGATGGTGGTGGTCTTGGCGTCGCCCGCCATCAGGTCGGCGGTGACTGCCGCGGCGGTGATCCGCCAGCGGGTCACGTTGTCCGGGAGCCGGAACTCCACCGTTGCGGAGCCTCCCTCATCCACTTCGACCGTCTGGAACGCGGCGGTGTCGAGGAAGGTCTCCCGCACCGCGGCGGAGGCCCCGTCCGGCCCGCCGCCCATCCCGCCGGAGGCGTTCAGGTCGCTGTTGCCCACCCAGCCCTCCGGGTATTCGACATACGAGGTCTGCTGGGCGATGTAGGGGTAATAGGCCGACGCGTAGATCTGTGCCGCGAGGTCGACCTGCTGGTCGCGCAGCAGGAAGACCGATTCGTCCACCACGCCGACCGCCGCGCTGCCGGCCACCGGGTTTCCGGCGGCGTCGGAAAGGGTGAGCCGCACCCGCACCGTATCGCCGGGCGCGAACGATTCCTTGTCGGTCGAAATCCCCACCCGCAGCCGTTGGGCGTCGTAGTTGTAGGAGAGGTAGGCGGTGCGCATCGGGTAGATGTGCCGCCCGTCGAAATAGGCCCCCACCAGCACCACGTTGGGCAGGTAGCGCGAATCGAGGGTGAGCGGGTGGGTAGCGGTGTCGAACACGCCGGTCAGCAGGGTGGATTTTTGCAGCACGCTGTAGAGCACCCGCCCGGTATTGCCGGTCTGCCGGCCGTTCTCGTAGATGCCAAGCTCGAGCGGCTGGTTGGCGTCAAACCGCCCGCTGCTTCCCTCGGCGAAAAACGCGTAGCTCGACTGGTCGAGCGCCGCCTGCCGCAGCTGGAACCCGGTGTGGTAGGCCACCACATCCCCGGCGATCCCGCCCGCGAACTGCGCTTCGTAGGTGTAGAAGGTGTCGGCGGTGTTCTCGTAGGGCAGGTCGGAGACCGTCACCTTGCCGTTGACTGTCCGGGTGCGGATGTTCTCGACCACTGTCGACTGGGCCTCCACCCGGTAACGGGTGACCGTCTCGTTGTTGGCGTAGTCGTAGTAGCTGCCATCCGGCACCCGGACATATTCGGTGCGGGTGATATGTACCACGACCGGCAGGTCGTATGCCGCGCCGCGCAGCCAGGCAAAGCTGTCCGCCGGGCGGTTGGCGGCGGCCAGGCGGGTGGTGTCGATCCGGGCGGTCTGGATCGTCAGCTCGCCGGCGGTCGAAGCGTCGATCCGCGCGGCCACCGCCGAGGGCAGCAGGGTCACCCTGGCGCCCGCCGAGACGTGCAGGTCCTGCGCGCCGGTGCTCCAAACATCCACCCAGACCGTTTGCGGCTCCCAGCCGGACATTTCGGTGCGGGGGATCCAGCTGCCGGTGATGGTGGCGGAACCGTCCGCTCCCAGGGTGATATGCCCGCTGTTCGGGAATTGCAGCTCGTTGGAGCCGATCTGCATCGTCCCGCCCGAGACGGGGGTACCGTCGAGGTAGGTGGCCCGGACGGTGACCGGCACCGGTTCATTGGCGAAATAATGGGCCCGCTCGGTGGACACCTCGATCGTATAGGAGGGCTTGGTGTAGTTCTCGACCGAGATGCTCTGGGAGGTGTAGACCCCGTCGCCCCCGTCGGTGACCGCGATGGTGTACCAGTCGCTCGCCAGCCCGCTGAACCGCAGGCTCCCCGAGAAGGTGCCGTCCGCCCCGACCGGCACCCGCTCCCGGTAGAGGTTCTGTTCCGGCCAGTCGGTGCGCAGGGTGAGCCAGACGAATGCGGGCAGCGGCTCGCCGCTCACCCGCGGGTAGACCTGCCCCCAGACCGAGGCGGTATCGGAGGACTGGTAGAGCGGGCGGTCGCAGTAAAGGCCGGTGTAAAACCGCTCCTGGAGCCGCAGCTCCTGCGCCGGGGCCAGCTCGAGCAGGTCGAAATAGACCGGCTGGCCGTCCTGCTCGATAGTCAGGTACGCCTGCTCGATCCCGCGTGTGGCAAAGTCCGCGGTGCCGTCCGCGCGGGTCGCGCCGCGCAGCACCGGCGAAAGCCCGTTGGCGTCCTCGAGCACCGCCGCCTGCCCGTTGAGCGGGCCGCCGGTCGCCGGGTCGTTGAGCCAGAGCAGGGTTTCCCCGTCCACCGAGTGGCTGTATACGCTCAGGTTGCGCACCTGGATCAGCTTCTGTACAAACTGCGGCTCCCCGTCCGCATCGGCGCCGGTGACCGTCGCCACATAGTGCCCCTCGGGCAGCTCGGCTGGCAGCGGCGCGGCCAGGGTGGTCCAGTGGCTGTCGCTCTGGATCAGCTCCCCCTCGTAGGACGCGACCTCCTCCAGGCCGCCCGTCTCCACCCGGTAGCCCGACCGGCTCCCGTACCGGGTCTTGTAGTAGACGTCGTACCCCTTCACCTCGTCGATATAGGCGCTGATGTTCGGGAACCGGTGGAGCGAGAGCCGGAACACCTGCCCGGACAGGTCCTTGCCGCTGGTCATCACGACCCCCATCGGGTCGCCGGTCAGGAAGGTTTCCGCAAATTCCCCGTCCAGCCGCAGCTTGCGGTAGTCCTCTTTATCCGCGTTGGCGTCGGTCGTCTCGAACGAGAAGCTGTAGTCCTCGGCAAGCGCGGTCCCGTCCGGCGCGGACAGCCCCGCCTTGACCGTCACCCGGTAGATGTTGTCCCGCTCGAGCGGCGCGTCCGGCTGGAAGACCGCCGTATAATCCCGGGTTTCAAACGTCCCGCTCACCGGCGGCAGGATCTCGAAATGCCGGGACATATCCACGCCCGCCATGCTGAACCCGATTTCGATCCCCGCGTCCACCGGCACATAGCCTGCGCCATCCGCCGGGTAGACGCTCCGCACCGAAAGGTCGCTGCGGGTCTGGAACGCGAACGACTGCACCACCGCGCCCCGCAGCGGGTTCTTCACCCGGATGGTATAGATCGTATTGTCCGCCAGCGGCCGGCCCGGGGTGATCTTCCAGGAGGTCGTCCGGCGTCCGCTGCCGCCCACCAGCTTCAGTTCCCCCATGTCCGGCTCGATCTCCAGCATCTCCCGGACCTCTTCCTGCGTGATCCGGTATTTGCTCCGGAGGGTGAAGGTGGTGTCCGCTGCCGCCATCCCCTGTTCGGTCAGTGAGTCCGCCGCCACGCTGATCGCGGCATACAGGGTGTCCCCCTGCGGCCGCGACAGCACAAACGACAGCGAGATCGCCCCCGCCATGATCGCCGCCACGATTGACAGGATAATCCAGTGTTTCTTCATCTGCTTTCCCTCCGGCTTTCGCTTTTTTCAGTTCCCTTGAATCAGTATCCGAAATCTGCATAAATCATGCATACGCTTTTTTCCTTTTTTGCTATTATAGCATATCCTGCCGGATTTGAACAGATCAGGGGGCGTCTTTTCGGATGCACGAAAAGACAGCAAAAGTGCACATAAGGGGAGCCCCCCTTATGGAACCCCCGCGCCCTATGTCCTTTTTGTGCAGCTGCGCGGCACATTGCCTTTTTAAAGAAGGATGCCGCCTGCCGGCGGCAGGGGATGCGGGGTGTCCGCCCCCGCGCGGGGACTCTTTCTGTGCAGCGGTGCAGCACGTTACTTTATTTTAAGAGGTGTGCCGCAAGCGGCAGAGGATGCCCGGTCCCGTCCGGGCGGACGGCTTGTTTTTTGCTTGTGCAAAAAGCAAGGTAAAAAGCACACATAAGGGGGAAGCCCCCTTATGTATCCCCCGGAAGGGTGCCCGCCTTTGGCTGGGTGGAAGGGACACGCATGTCACAGCCCGCCTCGACCTATTTTTTGTCCAGACAGGCCCCGCCCACTCGCCCCGGGCTGTGCCGCAAAACCCCTCTGCACAGTGCCCGACCGGGCTGGGCCTGCCAGCTTGCCGGGGAATCCGCCCCGCGCTGGGGTTCTTTTTGTGCAGCGGTGCAGCACCTTACCTTTTTTGAGAGGTGTGCCGCAGGCGGCAGAGAATGCCCGGTCCCGTCCGGGCGGACGGCTTGTTTTTTGCTTGTGCAAAAAGCAAGGTAAAAAGCACACATAAGGGGGAA
>NZ_QZEG01000007.1:0-107821 GCF_009917605.1 Anaerotruncus sp. 1XD42-93
AAGCGCGGCATACGCCGCGACGCCCCCTCAGTTTGCCTTACGGGCGAGGGGTCGGTGACCCCTCCCCGTAGACCCCTCCCTTCCGGGCCGGGTGCCGCTTTTTCCCAAAACTAAAGTTTTACTCGATTTTTTTCAAAAAATCGCGGTTTCCAAAGGCAGCGCCTTTGGCCGCGCTCCGCAGAGCGCGGAACACTTTATCCTGTGAAGCGCTTTTTTCGGGTGAATTGCCGCGAAGCGGCAAGAGGGGGCTTTTTGCAAGAGAAAAAGCCCCCTGCAAAAAATTTGAAATAGGATTCTCCTCAGGAGTAACAGACTCCGGGGATGGCATGAGCCATCCCCGGAGTTCATTACCGAACTACCGAACCGCAGGGGACCGAAGCATCCACAAAGATCACTTTGACCTCGTTCTCCCCTGCGTCTGCCGCAAGGATCATCCCGTTAGACTCGACCCCACGCAGTTTGGCAGGCTTCAGATTCGCCACGACAATCACTTTTTTACCCATCAGCTCATCCGGCTCATACCATGGATGAATCCCCGAAACCACCTGCCGGGGAGTTCCTGAACCATCATCCAGCTGGAGCCGGAGCAGTTTGTCCGCCTTGGGCACCGGCTCACAGGCGGTCACCTTCGCCACCCGCAGCTGCACCTTGGCAAAGTCGTCGATTGTAATGAGCGATGCCACCCCTTCGGCCGGATGGGGCTGCTCCTTTTTCGCCGGAACAGATTTTTTCTCCTCTTTCGGCGCTTTCTCCGCTGCCTTTTCTTTGGAGGCTTCCAGCGCGGCAAGCTCTTTGGCCACGTCGATCCGCGGGAACAGTCCTTCGCCCTTGTGGACGGCCACATCCGCGGGTAGCAGACCATAGGTCCCCGCCGACTCATAATTTGTGATTCCTGCATCCGCACCGATCTGCTCGAAGATTTTCGGCGCAGTGGAAGGCATAAACGGGGTGAGCAGGATGCCCGCGATCCGGACACACTCGAGCAGATTGTAAAGCACCGACGCGAGCCGTGGGCGGTTGGCCTCGTCCTTGGCGAGCACCCAGGGCGCGGTTTCATCAATATACTTGTTGGTGCGGGACACCAGCTTGAAAATCTCGATCAGTGCGTTCTGGAACGCAAATGCTTCCATCTGGGTTTCATAATTCTGTTTGAGGGATTTTGCAATCGCGATCACCTCATCGTCGAGCGGTTCCGCATGACGCTCGGCGGGCAAGGTCCCATCAAAATATTTCCCAACCATCGCAGCCGAACGGGAAACCAGATTTCCCAGGTCGTTGGCAAGGTCGGCGTTGATCCGGGTAATCAGGCTTTCATTGGAGAACAGTCCGTCCGAGCCGAACGGGAACTCCCGCAACAGGAAATAGCGGATCGCGTCCACCCCGTACCGCTCAACCAGCACCACCGGATCGACCACATTGCCCTTGGATTTGGACATTTTGCCCCCCTCGAGCAGCAGCCATCCATGCCCATAGACCTTTTTCGGCAGCGGCAGATCGAGTGCCATCAGCATCGCCGGCCAGATGATCGTGTGGAACCGCATGATCTCCTTGCCGACAAAGTGCACATCGGCGGGCCAGTACTTCTCAAAATCGTGGTACTGCTCATTGCCATAGCCGAGCGCAGTGATATAGTTGGAGAGTGCGTCCACCCAGACATAGACAACATGCTTCGGATCAAAAGTGACCGGAATCCCCCATTTAAAAGAGGTGCGGGAGACGCACAGGTCTTCCAGACCCGGCTTGATGAAGTTGTTCACCATCTCGTTCAGGCGGCTCTGCGGCTCCATAAAGAGCGGGTTTTCTTCGTAGAGTTTGACCAGCCGGTCGGCAAATGCAGACAGCTTGAAGAAGTACGCTTCCTCTTCCGCATCGATAACCTCCCGCCCGCAGTCGGGGCATTTCCCGTCCTTGAGCTGGCTCTCGGTCCAGAACGACTCGCAGGGGGTGCAGTATTTACCCTTGTAGGAGCCTTTATAAATATAACCCTTGTCGTAAAGCGTTTTGAAGATTTTCTGCACCGACTCCTGATGGTAGCTGTCGGTCGTGCGGATAAACCGGTCGTTCGAAATGTTCAGCAGCTTCCAAAGCTCCTTGATGCCCGCAACCACCTGATCTACATACTGCTGTGGGGTGACGCCGGCAGCTTCTGCCTTCTGTTCGATCTTCTGCCCATGCTCGTCGGTACCGGTGAGGAACAGGACGTCAAACCCCTGCATCCTTTTATAGCGCGCCATGACATCTGTTGCAACGGTGCAGTAGCTATGCCCGATGTGCAGCTTGTCCGACGGATAATAGATCGGTGTTGTAATATAAAATGTTTTTCCCTGACCATTCATCTGGAAAGTCCTCCTTAGCAGGCTTTTTGAACGCCGCTGAAATAGAATAATTTAGTATACCATAGTTTTCCGAAAAAGAACATACCCTATCGCGCGGAATCTGCCGAATTTCCCGACAGGAACAGGGTCATCAGTACCGCGTCCTCCTGCGGCGCTGTGTAAAACCCTTTCCGCCTGCCGACCTCCTGAAACCCGAGCTTTCGATAGAATGAAATCGCGGCAAGGTTTCCTTCCCGCACCTCCAGTGTTACAAACGAGAGCCCGTGTATCTGCGCATCTTCCAGAAGGGTCCGCAGCAGGGCGGTCGCCACGCCCTGACGACGGAACGCCGCATCCACCGCCACATTCGCGATATATCCTTCGTCCAGCACTCGATGCATCCCGGCATATCCGGCCAGCCGCCCCCCTTCGGATGCGGCCCAGAAAGCCGCGCGCGGGTTTTCCAGTTCCTGCGCCAAGGTGCGTTCGCTCCACGGCTCGGAAAAGCACTGCCGTTCGAGCGCGGCAACAGCCGGAACCTGTCCGGCCTCCATCCGGGCGATCTCCATCCTATCCCCCTCTTTCACATCAGCTCTCCGAAAAAAACGCTATTTCGCATCCAGCCAGTTGTCGCCCACGTTGGTATCCGCCTCGAGCGGCACCTTGAGCTGGATCGCATGTTCCATCTCCTCCTTGAGGATGATCGTAGCCAGTGTGATCTCTTCCTCAGGCGCCTCGACCAACAGTTCGTCGTGCACCTGAAGGATCAGCCGGGCGCGCATCTGCTCCTTTTTCAGCCGCTCAAACACCCGGATCATCGCGATTTTGATGATGTCCGCCGCGGTTCCCTGAATGGGTGTGTTCATCGCGACCCGCTCCCCAAATGCCTGCGTCACCTTATTGGACGCGGCCAGCTCGGGCAGATACCGCCTCCGTCCAAACAGCGTTTTGACGTAGCCGGTTTCCCGCGCGGAGCGGATCGTCTCTTCCATATAGCGTTTTACCCCGGCGTAGGTTTCCAGGTATCCTTTGATATACCGGTCGGCCTCGGCGACCGTCACCCCGATGTCCTGCGAGAGGGAGAACGCCCCGATTCCATAAACAATGCCAAAATTGACCGCCTTGGCCCGTGAACGCATCTCGGGCGTGACCATCAGTTCGGGAAGCCCCATCACCTGCGCAGCGGTGCGGGTATGGATGTCCTCCCCACTGCGGAATGCTTCGATCATCTGTGGGTCGCCCGAGATATCCGCCAGCACCCGCAGCTCGATCTGCGAATAGTCCGCGTCGATCAGCCGCCAGCCTTCCCGCGCTTTGAAGAACGCCCGCAGGCGGCTGCCCTCTTTGGTGCGCACCGGGATGTTTTGCAGGTTGGGTTCGGTCGAACTGATCCGTCCAGTGCGGGTTTCGGTTTGCTGGAAGGTGGAGCGCACCCGTCCATCCGGGCCGACTACCTTGAGCAGCCCGTCCACATAGGTTGATTTCAACTTGGACAGTTTCCGGTATTCCAGAATCAGCTCGATGATCGGATGTTTTCCCCGCAGCGATTCCAGCACATCCGCATTGGTTGAATAGCCGGTTTTGGTCTTTTTTTTGGCGGGCAGACCGAGATCCACGAACAGCACATCCCCGAGCTGCCGGGGGGAATTCAGGTTGAACTGGCTTCCCGCATGTTGGAAAATCCCTTCCTGAAGCGACTCGATCCGCCCATCCAGTTCTTCGCCATACGCCCGCAGCGCATCACTGTCAAGCGAAAAGCCTTCACACTCCATCACCGCCAGAACCTGTGCAAGCGGCATCTCAATTTCATGCAGCAGCTTCCCCTGCTCATGTGCAGCAACCTCCGCTTCCAAACGGTCGAAAAGGGTGGGGATTGCCGCAGCCTGCGGCGCAAGCTCTGCATAGTCCCCCAGCAGTACCCCTTCTGCCGGCGGTGCAGGGGTTCCATACTGCGCCGCCAGCCGGAGCGGATCATAAGCTGTACTGGTCGGACTGAGCAGATATGCGGCGAGTTCCCCGTCAAAGGCGATCCCGGCCGGCTCGATCTGGTTCCGGTATCCAAATTTGTAGAGCGGCTTGCTGCTCCAAACCCGAAGCGGCAGGCCCGACCGCAGCAGTTCCGGCAGCTCGGTTCCCCGTGTCAGATAGAGCGTTCCGCCGCACCATGCCGCCAGCGCGGATGGCTCCCCGTCTGCATCCATCCGGACCAGCAGATCCGCCTTTCCATCCTGCGTGATGATCTCCAGAAGGTTATCCGGGTCACAAACCGCCCGCACCGGCTCCAACGGCTCGGCAGCTTCTGCCGGGACGGTCGAACCGTCGATCTTCCAGCGGTCCTGCATGGTGAACATCTCCAGCCGCGCGAAGAGCGAAGCTGCTGCGGGATGGTCGACTTCTCCGCGCAGATAATGGGCCGGTTCGGTGTCGACCGGGGCCTCACAACAGATTTTGGCAAGGGCGCGGCTCATATATGCCGAATCTTTGCCCTCGGACAGCTTTTTACGCACCGCAGGCTTGAGTTCCAGTTCGTCGAGGTGGTCATACAGAAAGTCCAGGTCCTGATACTGTTGGATCAGACTACATGCTGTTTTTTCTCCAATACCTGCTACTCCTGGTATATTATCTGATGCATCCCCCATCAGCGCTTTCACATCGACCAGCTTTTCGGGCGTCACGCCGTATTTCTCCCGCACCGCTTCCGTGTCATAGAAGGTCGAGGATGCCTGGCCCATTTTGGTGGTGGCCAGCCGGACGGTCACATGCTCCCCGACCAGCTGCAGGCTGTCCCGATCCCCGGTCGCGATCACACAGTCGTTCCCTGCGTCCCCACACGCTTTCGCCAGCGTGCCCAGAATATCGTCCGCTTCGTATCCCTCACATTCGACAATGACATAGCCCAGCGCCCGCAAAAGGTCCTTGAGCGGCTGTAGCTGGGAGGCCAGCTCGTTGGGCATCCCTTTTCGCTGGGCCTTGTACCCCTCGTACATCTTGTGCCGGAAGGTTGGGGCGCGCAGGTCGAATGCACAGGCGACCGCATCTGGCTTCACCTCGTCGGTCAGCTTGAGCAGGATATTCAAAAAACCATAGATTCCGTTGGTAAATTCCCCGTTTTTGGTGGTGAGTGCCTTGACGCCGTAATAGGCTCTGTTCAGGATGCTGTTCCCGTCGATTGCCAGCAGCTTCATCTTGTTCTCCTTTCAAACGCAGTATGCTTTGGACCGTAATTGCATCACTGCAAGCACCGGAGCAGCATGAAAGCCGGCAAGGCCGGTTTCACACTGCACAAAGCGCTGCTGCAAACAGTCTTAGAACCTGTATTCATAATCAGGGGATGCCGGGTGGACGAGGGATTTTACTGCCCTGCGAGGCGAAAAAACACAGGCAATACTTTGTATATTGCAAGATTTTTCAACGCGGCAGGCCGGCAAAAGACCCGCTCAGACGGTATCAAATGGTTGTGAATACGGGTTCTTATTGTTCGATCTGTGTTTATTATAGCATGTCCCGCCCGTAAAAAACAGTCCTCTTCCGGCGAATCAAAAAAGGATGCCTTTCCGTATCGGAAGAGCACCCCCAAGAGCCGCCGCCCGAGGAATAGAACGAGGGGGCTTTTCCATCTGCAAAAAGCCCCCCTTTTGTCATTTTTCCTGTGATTTTTTATACTCCAGGTATTCATCGAACGTCATCATCCGGTCGGTAATCGTTCCATCCGCGTGAATTTCAATGATCCGGTTGGCGATTGTCTGGATGAACTGGTGATCCTGTGAGGAGAAAAGCAGGTTGCCCGGGAAATCGGTCAGGCCGTTGTTGACCGCAGTGATCGACTCGAGATCCAGATGGTTGGTCGGCTGGTCGAGCAGCAGCACATTCGCGCCGGTAAGCATCATCCGGGAAAGCATACACCGCACCTTTTCTCCGCCCGAAAGCACTTTGACCTGTTTGTACACGTCGTCTCCTGAAAAGAGCATTCGTCCAAGAAATCCACGCATGAACGTCTCGGTGTCGTCGGGGGAGTACTGCGCAAACCACTGGAGCATAGTCAGTTCACTGTTGTTGAAATATGCGGAATTGTCCTTGGGGAAATAGGAGAAGGTTGCAGTCTGCCCCCATTTGTAGCTGCCGCTGTCTGGTTCCAACTCCCCTGCCAGAATCCGGAACAGAGCGGTCTGCCCCTGCTCATTTTCGCCGACTAGCGCGATCTTGTCTCCACGATTAACAAGGAATGAAACGCGGTCGAGCACCCTGACCCCATCAATCGTTTTGGATACCTCTTTGACCTCCAGGATGTCCTTGCCCACCTCGCGGTCAGGCTTGAAGCCGACCCATGGATACCGCCGCGAACTGACCGGTATTTCGTCTACGGTGAGTTTTTCAAGAAGCTTGCGGCGGGAGGTAGCCTGCTTGGACTTGGACTTGTTCGCTGAAAAACGCGCGATGAAGTTTTGCAGTTCTTTGATCTGGTCCTCACGCCGTTTGTTCTGGTCCTTGAGGATCGACTGCATCAGTTTACTCGACTCATACCAGAAATCGTAGTTGCCGACATACATCCGGCACTGGTTGAAGTCGATATCCACAATGTGGGTGCAGATCGTATTGAGGAAATGCCGGTCATGCGAGACGACAATCACCGTACCGGGGAAATCGAGCAAAAAATCTTCCAGCCAGTCGATCGACCGGATATCGAGGTTGTTGGTCGGCTCGTCGAGCAGCAGGATGTCCGGCTGCCCGAACAGAGCCTGTGCCAGCAGCACCTTGACCTTTTCCCCGCCTTTCAGCTCGCCCATCGGGACGCCGTACAGCTCGGTGGAGATGCCAAGCCCTTGCAGCAGGCGCCCGGAATCCGCTTCGGCCTCCCAGCCGTTCATCTCGGCGAACTCCCCTTCCAATTCGGCGGCAAGCTCCCCGTCCGCATCCGAAAAGTCCGGCTTTTCATAGAGCGCGTCCTTCTCTTTCATCACCTGATAAAGCCGCGGGTTGCCCATGATGACCGTATCAATCACCGGGTAGGCGTCATACTGGAACTGGTCCTGTTTGAGCACTGAAATCCGGCATTTTTCCGGAATGGCCACCTCTCCTGTGGTTGGTTCCAGCTCTCCCGAGAGGATTTTCAGGAAAGTGGATTTTCCCGCACCATTTGCGCCGATGATCCCATAACAGTTGCCGGGGGTAAACTTGAGGTCCGCCCCTGCGAACAGCTTGGTCCCGCCGAACATTAAACTTACATTGCTGACTGTAATCATAAATTCCTCCGGTTTGGTATTTCAATCATAAAACTACGCAGATACAAGGGGCTTTTTTTCTTGCAAAAAGCCCCCTCTTGCCCACCCTCCGGGCGGCAATTCACCCGAAAAAGGCGCTTCTCAGGATAAAGCGTTCCGCGCTCTGCGGAGCGCGGCCAAAGGCTCTGCCTTTGGAAACCGCCACCTTTGAAAAGGTGGACGAAACTTTTGGTTTTTATTCCTTTCGTTTCAGCCGTTCGATTTTACAGTTCGTTGACGAAGCAGACGATCTCCTTTTCGGTAATGTCGATCACCCCATAGCTCGGGTTGTTGCCGCGGGGCATCCCCAAGCTGCCGGGATTCATCAGATGGATGCCATCCCGATAGGTACAGAGCGGGACATGGGTATGCCCAAACAGCACGACGTTCGCCCCGACCTCCTTTGCAGCATCCAAAAGACCGTCCAGATCGTATTTTACGCTGTACATATGCCCATGTGTATAAAAAATCTTGGCGATTCCACAGGAAAAGCACCCTGCCAATGTCGCTTCTACCCCAAAATCGCAGTTTCCACGCACATTCAAAAATTTGTGGTTCGGGTAGAGGGTGACAATCTGCGAAAATTCACTCGCACCATCCCCCAGATGGATAAAGATTTCCGCATCCTGATGCTTTTGCACCAGCTCCTGAATGGCGAAAAAATCGCGGTGGGTATCCGACATCACAATGATCCTCATTCTTCTCTCTCCTCCAATCTCCGCTCCTGAGCGGAGCAAACAGGGCGAATTCCCTGTCACACTTTTGAGAATATCTGCTACTAATATAACATACTATGAATTGAAATGAAACAGGCGGTGAATCAAATTGGGCAACAATTTTAACATTTCCCCCGATCAGATGGACTCTTTGATGCAGATGGCCAGCCAGAAGATGGGAACCGATCCGCAGAAGCTCAAGGAGCAGATGCAGAGCGGCAACATGGATGGTTTGATGCAGAATCTGACCCCCGGCCAACAGGCGCAGATCAACAATCTGATGAACAATCCTGCCGCGATCGAAAAACTGATCGCAAGCCCCAAGGTGCAGATGCTGCTGAAAGGGCTGATGGGGAAATAACCAGCCGGATAAAGGGAGGCTTTGTATGGAAATGGACGATCTGAATTCCACAATCAGCTCGATCCTTGGTGATCCAAGCAAGATGGAGCAGCTCCGCCAGGTGGCGCAGTCGCTGGGCATCAATACCGGAGGTGCAGAACAGTCCCCTCCGGCGGGCGGGGAACAGCCGTCCGGCGGGGGGATCGACCCGGGCGCAATCGCGTCCATCCTGCAAAACTTCCAGAACGCAGGCGGAAACTCTGCCGCAGCCAACGCCGGGAATGCGGGAAGCGCAGGCACAGGCGCGCCAAACCTCGACGCGGTCTCGAAGATCGCGGGGATTATGGGCGCCTTTAACCAGAGCGACAAAAATATCGACCTGCTGCGCTCGCTCAAGCCGCACTTTTCGGAGACGCGTGCAGGAAGGATTGACGATGCGGTGCGGATCATGCAGCTGATGCGCGCATGGCCGGCACTGCGTGACAGCGGACTGCTCAGTGGGCTGGGCAGCCTTTTGGGAGGTGGCCGCAGATGATGCGCTGGAACAGCACAAAGACCTACACCGAAGAAGACATGCTCCGGATGCAGCAGGAAGCTGTGAACCGGGTGCATGAATTCCAGGCGCGGGCGCAGGTGCCAAGCTTCTACGGGGAGGAAACGCCGATCGGTGAGCTGCCTGCAGCCCCGCCGGTGATCGAAGCGCAGTCCCGGGTGGTAGAAGAGCCGGAGCCGGCCACAGGTGCTCCCGCAGAACAGCCTCAGCCGCAACAGGCCCAGCAGCCGTTCCCGCAGCAGAACCTGCCAATACAGAACCAGATGCATCCACAGGACCCGATCAAGGGCCTGCTCGACCGGTTCAGCCTGGACAGCGAAACCCTTTTAATTATGGGGCTGATGTTTGTCCTTTATAACGAGAAGGCGGACAATACCCTGCTTGCCGCACTCGCATACTTATTATTATAGGCACAATTCTGGCTTTCACAAACAAAAAAGGTTCGTCAGCATAGTGCATCTGGCGGCAAAAGGGGGCTTTTTGCGGGAGAAAAGCCCCCTCGTGTTTTTCTCCCGGCAAAAAACTTACATAATCTGTTGTAATATGACGCAATGTGACACAGACCTTTTTTGCATATATTATAACATAGTTCCATATAAATCTCAACGTTTCCGCCCACAGATAAAGGAAAAATTTTTTTGCGGGAAGGGGTTTAGTTTTGGGCGCGGCGTGCGAGTATCAGAGATAGAAGGGCCTGAAAAACCTGAGACAACCAAATCAGAAAGGTATTTTCCCAGGCTGCTTTTTACTTCCGGCAAGAGGCCGGGCGCGCCGGCGTCCAAGAGGGGCGGGGCGTTTGAAAATATGGTTTTCGGATTCTCTGTGCCGCGGAGCAGGGAATCTTGAAAATAAATATTTATTTTCAACGGACACAATGGATGGTGTCCGCGTAATTTCAAGGAGGTATCACCATGGGAATGGTAGTAAGAAGCAACATTATGGCAGTCAACTCTCAGCGTCAGCTGGGCATGAACAACAGTCAGGTTTCCAAAGCTCTTGAGAAACTGTCCTCCGGTTATCGTATCAACCGCGCGGGCGACGACGCTTCCGGTCTGGCGATCTCTGAAAAGATGAAATCCCAGATCAAGGGCCTCGACACCGCTTCGTTGAACGCCCAGGACGGTATTTCTGTCGTGCAGACCGCTGAAGGTGCGCTGACCGAGGTTCACAACATGCTCAACCGTATGACCGAGCTGGCTACCCGTTCGGCGAACGGCATCAACGCAGACCTCAACCGTGAGTCGCTCCAGCAGGAGGTTGACAAGCTGAAAGAGGAAATCGACCGTATCTCCGAGTCCACCAACTTCAACGGCATCAAACTGCTCGACGGTTCGATGGCGACCGGCGTTGGCTCGACCAAGGTTCAGAGTGGTCTGGCTGGTGCTGCGATGAGCGGGGTTACCGCTGCTGGCGGTAGCGCGGCTTCTCAGGCGGCTTCCACCTACAAGTCCAACGGTCTGACCGCGGGCGACAGCTCGTCCCTCGAGATCAAGTATATGACTGCGGACGGCAGCATCAACACGATCTCGGTCAGCGTCACCGACGCCACCAAGCTGGATGCTGAGGTTTCGACCGCGCTTAACGCGAACAAGGATTTCAAAGAGAATGCTACTCTGACTCTGGCCGCCGGTTCAATCACCTGGGCTGGCAAGGATAAGGGTGAGACTCACTTCAAGATTCTTGAGGTCTCCCAGACGGTCAACGGCGTTGCACTCACCTCGGGCGATACCGGCGTTGGCGCGGTTACCGCTGGTGTTGACGACACCTTCGGTATTGATTTCTCAGGCGCAACCGCAGGTTCCAAGAACTACTTCGAGATCGACGGACAGAAGTTCCAGCTTGTCAAAGACGGCGCTGAGGCTGACCTCGGCTACACCGCGATCTACACCCAGGATGGCCTTGTCGCCAACAAAACTGCGGCAGAGCGTGTCGCGAGCCAGCTCCGCGAGAAGGGCTACGATGTTAAGGTCGATGGGAACACCGCAACCCAGCTCAACTTCAAGAAGGGCGACGGCAGTGCTGCTGCGGGCGGCTTGACCCTCCAGATCGGCGACACTGCGGATCACTACAACAAGATCAACGTCGGCGTCAAAGACATGAGCTGCAAGGGCCTGGGCATCGCTTCGCTCGACATCTCGACCAGACCGGGCGCGGCTGACGCGATCGACACGATCCGCAACGCGATCGACAAGGTATCTGAGCAGCGCGGCGTCCTGGGCGCAACCCAGAACCGTCTCGAATACACCATCAACAACCTCGACACCGCGTCGGAGAACCTGCAGTCGGCCAACAGCCGTATCCGCGACACCGACATGGCGAAGATGATGATGGAGTACACCAAAGTCAACGTTCTGACCCAGTCCGCTCAGGCGATGCTGGCTCAGGCAAATCAGCAGCCGCAGAGCGTGCTCCAGCTGCTCCAGTAATTTCACAGCTTCTTTGGAAGCGTCTCATTTCCAATGGAAAGGGACAGACGGGCAGATTGTCTGTCCCTTTCTCTGTTTAAGACTGCTTGGAGATCGGAAAACAGCTCGTTTCCCGGTTTCCAAACAACCTGAAAAAGGAGGCTGTGAAAGGTTTGAAAGCACGCGTAAAGGCACACGGAGGGCAGGAGAAGCTCTGCCTTTCGATCGGCATGATCGTAAAAAATGAGGAGGCAATCCTCGAGAAATGTTTGCAGTCGCTCGAGCCGCTGCGTAAGGCGGTCCCCAGCGAACTGATTATTGCGGATACCGGTTCGACCGACCGCACAATGGAAATTGCGGAAAAATATGCGGATACCCTGTTTCAGATTCCATGGAGCGGGGATTTTGGCGCGGCCAGAAACGAAACCCTCGACCGCGCACAGGGGGAATGGTTCTTCTATATCGACGCGGACGAGGTACTTGACGCCGATTGCGAAGCGCTGATTCATCTTTTGCAGAGCGAGGAAGCGAAAAAATATCAGACGATTTCCATGATCCGCTATGAATATGCCGACAGTACCCGCAAGGAGTTTACCACCACCTATTATATGCGGATTCACCGCCGGATTCCGGGGAACCGGTTCGCCAGAAAGATACACGAAACCCTGATCGCCTATTCCCCGATCGTCCAGCTCCCAACTCTGGTGCACCACAGTGGCTATCAGAAAGAGGTGTTCCGGGAAAAACAGTTGCGTAACCGTCCGCTGCTCGAACAGGAGCCAGGCCCGATGACTCCCCGGCGGCTGCGGGAGCTTTCGGATACCTACGCGTTCGATATTCCATGGGAGGCGGACAGGAAAAAGGAGCTGCTTTATCAGGCGATCGAGATGGAATCGCAAGACCAGAGCCTGGGGATGTATCCATCGGTTTATACGTCACTGGCGAATCTTTGTCTGGCTTTGAAGGAATACGCTGAGGCCGAGCGGATTGCCAAGCAGTATCTTAACGGGCGTGCAGGGAAGCCCCCTCTCATGTCGGATATGGAGATAAATTACATCTTAGGGCTTAGCCTGCACAACCAGGACGCTTTTTCCCGGGCGGTTGCGCCGCTCAAACAGTATCAGGCGCTCTATGAGCAGTACCACGCCGGAAAGCTCTGTACGGAAGATGCGGGCAGCGTTACATTGGCTTCGGCGGGAAAAGGCGAGTGGATGCTCACCAACTTCCTGCTGGCGTTCGGCTATGCCAAGCTGGGGGAATACCAGACAGCGCGCGCCTACCTCGACCGCACCGACCGGAAACTGCTTCTCCCAACCCATTGGAAATTATCGGCAGCGGTGGACGTCATTTATGCCGCCGAAAGCGGTGACGTTTCCCGTCTGTGGGAAACCTGCCATTGGTTGCAGCAGCTCCCCAGCCGGGAACCGCTGGTGGAATCCCTACAGCTTTTCGCCCAGAACGCCGGGCAGCTTGCGCCCGCCTTTGACCGTTATTTTGAGGAATTCCCCGCCCCGCCGAAAGACCCGGGCGTCTGCCGCGCCCAGCTCCAGCTGATTTCCACCCTCTGGGACGTCTCGGACAAGAACCTGCTCGAGGAGCTTTTCCCGCTGGTCTGCCGGTATATCCGCTGGGATGCCCAGTTCTGCCGGCTGCTGTTGCGTCGGGAGGTCTGCACGCCCGAAAACCGGTATCTGCTGCCGGGTGAATATGCCTTTATGCTGGATGCCGAACAAGCGCTCGCGCTCTATGACCGGCAGGATCGCGAGGGGTATTTCTGCGCCTTGCAGGCCCTGCTGAAACAGTATCCTGAGCGCAGCCGGGAGATTTCGGTGCTGCTCTCCCCCATCGACGAGAGCCGCGAACAGGAGCGGAAAAACCGTGAGGAGTTCGAATCTCTCGCACAGGCGGTGAAAACCGCATTTTATAACGCCTTGCAGGATGGAAAACAGGAGGAAGCACAGGAAATCCTGTCCAGATACCAGCAGCTCAACGGGGACGATCCCGAGCTGGCTATGATGCGGATTATGATGGTTCAGCCGCAAGGAGGGGCGCTCTCATGAAAGTAGTCATTCTGGCGGGCGGTCTGGGGACCCGGATTTCGGAGGAAAGCCATCTGCGTCCCAAGCCGATGATCGAGATCGGCGGGTTCCCGATCCTCTGGCATATCATGAAAATCTATTCCCATTACGGGTTCAATGAATTTGTCATCTGCTGCGGTTACAAGGGGTATCTGATTAAGGAGTATTTCGCGCAGTATTACCTGCACTGCTCGGACGTGACCTTCGATTTTTCCGACGGGAACCGGATGACCATTCATAATAATATCGCGGAACCGTGGAAAATTACACTGGTAGACACCGGCCTGCACGCGCAGACCGGCTGCCGGATCAAGCGTGTGCAAAAATATATCGGGGACGAAACGTTCATGATGACCTATGGCGACGGTGTTTCCAATATCGACCTCCATGCGCTGCTGCACCGTCACCGCGATTCCGGCAAGGTGGTCACCCTTACGGCGATCCAGCCGGGCGGACGGTTCGGTGTGCTCCAGCTCGACCATGCCACCGGGAATGTCGATGGGTTCAAGGAAAAGGCCAAGGAGGACGGTGGCTGGATCAGCGCCGGCTTTATGGTGATGGAACCGGAAGTCTTTTCCTATGTGAAAGACGAGGAACCCTGTGTCTTTGAGCGGGAGCCGCTCGAGCAGCTCAGCCGTGAAGGGAAATTGGGCGCCTATGAGCATACCGCCTTCTGGCAGTGCATGGATACCCAACGGGACAAGGGCATGTTGGAATACCTTTGGGGAAACGGGATCGCCCCATGGAAAGTCTGGTAAAGAGAGGAATCTGGAATGACGAAAATTGTTCAGGAAGATATACAGCGGATTTATGCGGGGCTTTCGGATGCCGAGCGGCGTACCCTTTCCGGAAAAACCGTTCTGGTAACCGGCTATGCAGGCTCTTTGGGCTATCTGCTGATGCAGTTTCTGCGGGCTTATGGGGAATCCCTGGAGATTCCCCGCGTGATCGGGATTGATAATTTCCAGTTTGGCAGGCCCGTCTGGGTGGATGAACTGCGGGCAGACCCCCGTTTCCAGCTGATTGAGGGGGATATTACTGTCTGCGGCCTCTCCCCCGCTGCCGATGCGCAGATCATCCTGCATATGGCGTCACTGGCTTCCCCAGTCTACTACCGGCTGCACCCAATCGAAACGATTGATGCGGATGTGATCGGGCTGCGGCGGCTGCTGGACTTCTACAGGGACCGGGAAATCTACAGCCTGCTGTTTTTTTCTACCAGCGAAATTTATGGGAATCCCGCGCCGGATCAGATCCCCACGCCGGAAACCTATTTCGGCTATGTCAATACGTCCGGCCCCCGCGCTTGTTATGACGAGTCCAAACGGTTTGGCGAAACCCTCTGCTATAACTATCACCATCAATACCAGATGCCGGTCACTGTCATCCGCCCGTTCAACAGCTTCGGACCCGGCCTGCGCACCAACGATCAGCGGGTTGTAGCCGATTTTGCGAGCAATGTCCTCAACAAGGAGGATCTTGTTATCTATAGCGACGGAAAGGTCACGCGGACGTTCTGCTATGCTTCGGATACGGTCACCGGTATGCTGAAATGTGCGCTCTATGGCGCTTATGGGATTTTCAATATCGGTTCGGACCAGGAGGAGCTTTCGGTCGCGGGTCTTGCACAGGTTTATCGTGAGGTAGCGGAAAAACAAACCGGCTACAGCGGTCAGATCTGCTACCGTACCCACAGCGATATCCATTACCTGACCGACAATCCGCAGCGGCGGTGTCCGGACCTCTCCCGCGCCAGAACGCTGCTCCACTACGCTCCGCAGATTGACACCCGCCATGGGGTCGGCCGTTATCTGGAGCATCTTCTGGAAATGGAGGAATCACGCATATGATCTCGGTATTTGGGCTTGGTTTCGTGGGATTGACCACTGCGCTGGGGTTCGCACAGCTGGGATTTCAGGTGTACGGTGTGGAGAAGAGCTTGTCCAGACGACAGATGCTCCGCGAAAAAACAATCCCTTTTGCAGAACCATCCCTGCGGGAACAGCTGGAAACGCATCTTGGAGGACCGTTCCAGCTTGTGGATTCGGTGCAGGAGGCGGTAGAAAACAGTGGGATTGTCTACTATTGCGTAGGAACCCCCTGTGGGCCGGATGGGGCGGCGGATTTGACCGACCTGTTCGCGGCGCTGGACGAGACAATGCAATACAAGCAGGAGGGAGAAAAACTCCTGCTTGTGATCAAATCGACGGTCCCACCTGGAACCGTCGAAAACCGCGTCCTCCCTTATCTGGAAGCACAGGGTTGGAAGAATGGCGTAGATTTTTCCCTCGCCAACAATCCCGAATTCCTGCGCGAAGGGCACTGCTGGGAAGACTTTATCCACGCGGACCGGGTGGTGATCGGCTGCTCGGATGACTGGTCGGAACAAAAGCTCAGGATGCTTTATGAAAAACTGGGCGCTCCCGTATGCGCTGTCTCATGTTCCACCGCCGAATTTATCAAATACCTGTCCAATAGTCTGCTGGCCACGATGATCAGCTATGCAAATGAGATGTCCGAGGTTGCCGAGCGGATCGGTAAGATTGATACTGCCGAGGCTTTCCATATCCTACATATGGACCGGCGCTGGGCAGGTGCAGAGATGGCGTCTTATGTATACCCGGGCTGTGGGTACGGTGGTTACTGCCTGCCCAAAGATACCAAGGCACTCTACGCGCTGGCAAACAGCATCGGGCTGCAGCTGCCGCTTTTGGGGAGTGTGATCCAAACCAACGAGCAGATGCCGGAAGTCATCGCCAAGCGGATCATGCAGCGGGTTTCCCAGGAACAGCAGGTCGGTATTCTGGGACTATCGTTCAAGCCAGGCTCCAATGATGTCCGGGACTGCACCTCCGCTAAGGTGATCCGGCTGCTTCTGGAGCATGGCTATCGGCGGATCATCGCCTATGATCCCATCGCAATCCCCGAGTTCCAATCCTGTTACCCGCTGGACATCCAGTATTCCGATTCTCTGGATGAAATCTGCGATCGCTCGGACAAACTGGTGATCCTGACCGGATGGCCGGAATTTAAAGCGGTGAAAGCAGGTACCCCGGATAAGGTGTTGGATTATCGTTATCTTTGATAAGGAGAGGACAAACTGTATGCATCAGGCCAAGGCTGTTTTTATGATGGTTGTCTACGATACGCCCGAGAGTTGGCTTCGTCAGGCAATCGAAAGTGTTTTGCAACAGACCTGTCCGGATTTGTATCTCCTGATTCAGGACAATGGTTCCACCGGTCGAACCGCTGAAATCCTGCGGGAATATGCCGGCAGGGATACGCGGATCGTATTGTTCCGCAACGAGGTAAACAATGCGATGACGCCGGAGGAAAACGCAGCTTGGTGGAACCTGGTCTGCCGGTATACCCTTGAGCTGGAAAGCGAATATTTCGCCGTTCTGGATTCGGACGACAGCTATGCGCCGGATTTTCTCGAGGTGATGTACCAGATAGCAACCGAAAAACAGGCGGATCTCGTTGTATGCGGCACCACAATGGTAGATGAATCCGGAGAAAAAACACTGCGGGAACGGCTTCCGCCTGCACTCGCGCTGGAACGCCGGGAGATGTCTGCAAGCCAGTTTGCGCAGGAATACGGCTCCTTCCGTTCGGTATGGGGGAAGCTGTTCCGCGCTTCCCTTCTCTGGGAGTATGGCAATGGATTTGTGCAGGCCGCTTCCCAACAGGTTCGTAACGGTGCGGATACGTTCTGTATCCTGTATCTGATGCGCAAAATCACCCGGTTTGTTTCGGTCCCCAAAAGCCTGCATACCTACCGGATTCGAAACGCTTCGGTCTATCAGGGCACACAGGGTGAGCTGTCTCCCAACCGCGTCCGAGAGGGGGAACAGCTTTTTCTTGCAGCGTGCCAGACTGCTAAATCGTATACTTGCCTAAATTGGGAGGCCATGCATTTTCTGTACGATGTATACCATTATCATATTCATGACCTGCTCGCTTCCCTTCTGGATAATCCCAGCATGTCGCCGGAGAGCAAGGTATCCTATTTTCGTACAGTGCTGGACGCGCCGCTGTTTGCACAGATCGGTGAAACCTCCAACAGGATGGTGTGGCTGGTGGATCAGATGCTCCTGCGGCTGTTGACACCTGCCCCGCCGCTTCCGCTGGAATACTGTTGTTCCCTGCTCCATCGGAAGGACTCCGCCAAGCAGGATATCGGTAAAAGGCAGCTTCTGGAGCTTTTGGACAGGGATGCGTGGGAACAGGCCCGCAGAGTCGAGGCCGCGTTGGTGGTACAGTGCCCACTGGATGAGGAGCTTCTTTATCTGCGCCTGCGCCGGATGGCAGGCTGCGGAGAAGATTGGGAAAATGCCCGCTATGCCGCACAGATTGCCCGGCTGCTTTATCCTGAGAATACGGCAATCGGAAAGCTGGCCGAAAGTTTGGAGAGCTGATAACGAAGAAGGAGAAGTTTGAATGGGTAGAAGGAAAAGGCGTATGCAGGACGCAAAACGTCCATTGTTGAGCATCTTTGTCTCTGTATATAATCTGGAGAGCTATATTGAACAATGTCTGGACAGCATTTTGCAGCAACCGTTTCAGGACTATGAAATTTTACTGTTCGACAACGGGTCGGTCGACCGCAGCATTGAAATCTGCACAGGCTACGCGCAGAGATATCCCGACAAAATCCGTTATTACAAGCTGCCTCTTCCCACTGTGGTTGGCCGTCCCCACCATCTGGCCTGCACAAGAATGCGGGGGCGCTATTTTATGCAGATAGATGGCGATGATTATCTGGCATCCGGCGCCTTACAACAGATTTCAGATGCTATTCTGAAACATCGGCCGGATATTGTAACCGGCTCTTTCGTTTCCGATGTTGAGCCGAATGCAATTAATAGAAATGATGCCATATTTGAACCTGAAAAAATTAATGATGTCCCTTATGAAGATGCTGTTGCATATCTATCTGAGCTTCCTCAATTTCATATTGCACCTTGGCGCTATATTTTAAAAAGACATATTATTCCTAAATTTGCAACCGGTAAAAGTCGGCTTCATCGAAAAAAAAGAATCAATAAAAAGAGGCAGATTCTTCGCAACAAAAACGACATCCCGCTATACTGTAAAAAACGTTATAATTGGAACCTAAGTGTACATGGAGAGGCCAAACTGATTGTTACCATTTTTGAAAGCGGCCAAAGTATCTACTTTCTGGAAAAACCTTTCTATGTTTACCGGCAAAGAACCGGCAGTATTTCCGCCCTTCCCCTCTCTATGCTTTCGGGAAATCTCCTGGCCGGGGCCAGGCTTCTTACGATCCTGTGGATTGTGAAATGGAACCGATGGGAAAAACACTCTGCATTTCGGAACAAAATATGTATTGAATTTATGGAGCTGTATCGCCAACTCTGTTTTTTAAATACCAGCTATGAAGAGAGCCAAATGGCTGAAGTGATTCGGGCTTACAAGAAGTCTCTGCAACATCTCAAAAATTGTGACACTACCGAATTGCATGCACTCTACGAACAAATCCAGTTGCTTGGAGCGGAACGTGGCCTGGCCTCTTACAGAGAGCAGCAAACGGAAAAACTAATGGTAGGTTGCAAAGGATTTTGCGGAAAGTCTGTCTATGTTTTTCCCACAGGATTTTGTGGGGAAGCGACAGCCGAACTTCTGGCTATCCAAGGTATTTCCGTCACCGGATTTTTGGATAATGATCCTTCTAAAGATGGAATTACTATTCGCGATAAGACATGCTGTATTCCTCAAAAATTGCAGGGATACAGTGACAAAGAAAAAAAGAACACTGCGGTTATAATCGCAACCTCTTATCCGAAGCTTTCTCCTGCTCTACGAGACCAGCTCGTAGAAATGGGAATCCCTGAGGAAAATATTTATATACGTTAACAGAATGGATGCTGCGGAGGAACAATATGAAGGCAAAAATGACTGTGATTATCCTTACCTATAACCGGGCAGAGATGTTAAACCGGGCAGTGGACAGTGTTCTTGCCCAAAGCTTTCAGGAATATGAGCTGCTGCTGATTAACAATGGCTCTACCGACAATACCTCCTCCATCTGCAATGCCTATGCGGAAAAAAACAATTCGGTCCGGGTGTCCACATTACCCGTCAATCAGGGAATTTCCGCAGCCAGAAACTTCGCTCTGGATCAGGTGCGGACAGAGTTCTGCATTTTCATTGATGATGACGATTTTATCGAACCGGATATGCTCGCACATCTTTATGGCATGGTGCAGGATTTTCAGGCCGATATTGCGATCACAGGCTGTGTAGACGAATATCCGGATGGACGGATTGTTCCCAAATATCAGTATGATGAGCGCTATATTCTGAATCGGGAAGAAGGCGTTTCAGAGTTTTTAAAACGGGAAAAATTCCACACTTCCCCTGGCACAAAACTATTCCGTTACCGCCTGTTTGATGGCATCCGCTTTCCGAAAGGCGTGCTGATCGACGACATTCATACCATCTATAAATTGTTTGTCGCAGCCAGCCGGACGGTTGTGCAGGGGATACCGGACTATCATTATTGTAAGCATGTCGGAAATGCTACTGGTTTTCTTTCCGGATCACTTTTGCGTCCGGAAGTTTTGGAAGATTATCTCAATATGCAGGAAGAGCGGATCGCCTACATCTCCGAAAAGCTGCCATCTCTGACGGAACAGACGGTCTACGCAAAATATTCCTATCTGATTTCGATGGTCGAGCGGATCGAAAAGGGGGAAGCGGAACGCTGTGAAGCGTATCTAATCAGAATGAAGAACACCCTGCGGGAGAATGCGGACCGTTTTCTGCAAATGAAATGGGTCACCGAACGCGAGCGCAGGTTAATGGCACAATATATTTTGCATTAGGAGGAAGCCATATGCCGAAACTGATCCAGTTTGATGGGACAAATTTATACTGTGATGGTGTTCCTGCCAATGTATCAAATGAAATCATATCCAGCCACGATAAAAATAAAATCCAAAGCAGGCCTATTATCCTTTATGGCATTGGCACAATTGGTCTCTGCGTTCTGAAAGAATTCGAATACGCAGGAATCCCGATCGCAGCAGTCTGCGACTCCCATAAAACAGAATTTTATTCTGATGGAACCATAAGGCCGGTTGTACCTCTTCCGGAAGCACTTACAAAGTACCCGGATGCTTATGTGCTGATTGTCTCAATGGCTTTTTATGACGAGATCGCTTCAACTGTCCAAGCCTATCTGCCTAAAGACCGCATCCTTGATATTCGGGAATTGGCAAGTGAGTTACCAGACGCAACCGGCCTTATTTACAGGGATTATGTCATTGAGCATCTGGATGCATTCAATTGGCTGGCGGAGCATCTGGAAGATGACCTGTCTCGAGAAGTCCTCCAAGGGGTTTTATTGGGGAGGATCAATAGGGAGCCTTCCTGTTTCAGTCGGATTTCCAGTTCATGCCCCTATTTTACCAGCGATATTGTGCAGCTCCGGGAGGAGGAGACCTTCGTAGATGGCGGCGCCTACATTGGTGATACGATTGCTGACTTTCTAAAAGAATCGAAAGGAAATTTTCGGAAAATTTTTAGCTTTGAGCCAAGTAAAGGGCATTGCGATCAGATTCGCAGCACCTATGCGAATCTGATCGCGCAAGACCGTCTTGCGCTGTTCCAAAATGGTCTTTGGAGTTGCAGGAAGTCTTTTCGCCTTATTGAAGATGACGCAGGCTCCTACCTCGCTACAAATCCCCACAAAGAAGGCTTTGTCGTGGAAACAGCCGCGTTAGATGACTGCATCACGGAACCGGTCAGTTTCATCAAAATGGATATTGAAAGTTCCGAGCTCCATGCCCTGCAAGGCGCCCAACATCTGATCCGCAAATACCGTCCAATTCTCACGATCTGTGTCTACCACAAAAAAGAGGATCTCCTTGAAATTCCCGCTTATATCCATAGCCTGCAGCCCGGATACCGCTATTATCTGAGACATCATAGCAACCGTGCGTATGAAACGGTATTCTACGCAATCCCTGAGGAACGGGTCAAGCATAACTGAAAAAAGAGGTGGTTCATGTGTTCTCCTGAGGGCAGCTTGAAAGAACAAAACAGCCGTCCAGTCTGATAGGATCGACGTAGAAAGATGTCACAATATATTTTGATTAGGAGGGGCTCATATGCCAAAACTGTTCCAGTTTGATGGGACAAATTTATACTGTGATGGTGTTCCTGCCAACACCCCTGATGAAATCATTTCTCACTATTATAAAAACAACCTGAAAGACAGGCCCCTCATTATTTATGGCGCAGGGGAACTAGGAAACTGGTATTTCAAGGAGATGAAACGGCTCCAAATTCCGATTGCAGCGGTTTGTGATACCCATAAGGCGGGGGAGTCCCTTCCCAATGGAATGGGAAAGATACAGTCTCTTTCTGAAGCGCTGGAAAAATATCCTTCTGCTTTTATCATCATCGCTTCCTTTTCTTTTTATGATGAGATAAAATCATCTATCCTATCCGATCTGCCAGAAGAGCGGATTTTTTCTCTTCATGATCTTCTGTTGACTTATCGGCCCATGAGCGTCGGAAGTGCATATCGGAATTATCTGATCGAGCATCTGGACGCATTTAACTGGTTGGCAGATAATCTGGCGGATGATTTATCCCGTAAAACATTTCGTGAAGTCATCCTAGGAAGAATCAACGGGGATATCACCTGTTTTCGTCGGATCACACAACCTGATGAGTATTTTCCAAGTGATCTTATCCAACTTCAAAAAGATGAGGTATTTGTAGATGTTGGCAGTTATAATGGGGATACCATCCAAGTTTTTCTGGAAAAATCAAATAGGAACTTTAAAAAAATATTTGGATTCGAACCGAATAAGGAACAATTCGATCAAATTCATAAAATCCACGCAGATCTGGTTGCACAAGGCCGTCTTGTTCTTTTTCAAAAATGCCTTTGGAATTGTGCGGAAACCCTTTATTTAGTAGAAAATGGAGCTGGGTCTTATCTAACCACTGAAACAGATCAAAAGGACTTTGTTGTGGAGGCCACTGCTTTGGATGACTGTATCCTGGAACCGGTCAGCTTCATTAAAATGGATATCGAAGGTTCTGAATTAAAAGCATTGGAAGGCTCCAAAAATCTAATCTGCAAATACCGTCCTGTACTGGCGATCTGCGTCTATCACAAAAAAGAGGATTTTGTAGAAATCCCTCATTATATTCATAATCTGGGATTAGAGTATCGATACTATTTGAGACATCACAGCGACTATGTGGATCAAACTGTATTTTATGCGGTTCCCATCGAGCGGCTCAAACACATCTAAAAGGAGGCTATTTTATGCGTTCACCAAGTGAGATGCGCATTATTGAAATCGATATTACCAATGCCTGTATCCATCAGTGCTCTAATTGCACGAGATTCTGTGGGCATCATAAGACTCCCTATTTCATGGAATGGGAGATGTTTAAAAAGAGTGTGGACTCCCTTCTCGAATATGGGAGATGCATTGGAATGATGGGTGGAGAACCTACTCTGCATCCGCAGTTTGAACGGTTCGCGCGTTATCTAGCAGAAGTCTATCCTGGACAGCACCATGTCCCCTCCAGTAATCAGCCACTTCCTGTTTTTTCTAACTACATCCGGGATAAAAACTATCTGCAGCACGAATGCCTGAACCGGCATAAAGGCCCCGGCTTGATGAGTGCTACCAGCAAACGATACTTCCAGCATTTTGATCTGATTCAAAAGCTCTTCAGCTATCAGAGCATCAACGACCACAACAATCCCAGCCTGCACCAACCGGTTCTGGTCAGCAGGAAAGACCTTGGGATTCCCGATGAAAAGTGGTTTCCTATGCGGGATAACTGTTTTTTCCAGAACCAGTGGAGTGCTTCGATCACACCAAAAGGGGCTTTCTTCTGTGAAGTTGCGGGTTCCCTGGATATGCTGTTTAACGGGCCAGGCGGCTGGAAGGTGGAGCCGGGCTGGTGGAAGCGTACCCCGGACGAATTCGGTGACCAGCTGCAATGGTGTGAACTTTGCGGCGGCGCGTTATTCCAGCAGGGCAGGCTGGCGAGTGAGGAGATTGACGACGTCTCCCCTTCCCTTCTGAAAAAGCTGGAGGAGGTCGGCAGTCCCAAGCTCCGACGGGGAGCGGTATCGGTCCTGCAAAATCTTACGGGATACGACGGTCAAGAGATGCCAAATACCCGGCGTCGGTACCTCAGTGACTTTACCAAGCGCGTTTCAGCGTGCAATCAGGCCATCTATCCCGACGGGATTTCCACGATTCTGCCTGCCCTAGACTGTGCGTTCGGCGCGCAGATGAACCAGGCGCTTGCACAGGCCGAAACGGGCTGGGTGTATCTGCCTGAAGCCCCGGAATCCCACCTGGGTGAACAGATGGTGGAGCGTCTGAAACAGGTGGTTTTGAATCCGGAAGTGCTTTACCGGATTGACAAAGAAGGCGAATCCGGCTGGCTGTTCCATCGGCGGGCCAAAGCGCTCCGTCAGGCAGGCTTTGACGGAATCGCCCACTGTGTTTCCAGGGAGGCATTCCTTGCTTTTTGGCCGGAGGAACAGGGCTGTGTGCTTGCCAGTGCGTTTGACCAGTTCCAGAATCCGGACTTAGAGGTCTGGGCCGCATATGCACAAAGCGCCGCAGCCGAACATCAGGATGAGATCGAACGATGCCTGAAAAAAATTCGGAGTGATTATCAATGAAGAAAGCGATCGATCGGGACTTTTACAAAGGAAAACGGTTCTTTGTCACTGGGCATACCGGCTTTAAGGGAAGCTGGATGTGCAAGGCTTTACAGATGCTGGGGGCGCAGGTCTGCGGATACGCGCTGGAGCCGCCCACAGAACCCAGTCTGTTCCGAATGTTGGAACCCGGTGCAAATATGGAATCCATCATCGGGGATATCCGGGACAGCACCTCCCTCAAGCAGGCTATGCTGCGGTTCTCCCCTGACTTGGTGATCCATATGGCTGCCCAACCGATCGTACGGGAGGGGTATCGAAATCCGGCCTATACGTATGAAACCAATGTGATGGGTACCGTCCATCTCCTGGAGGCTGTGAGGGAATGCCCGTCGGTGCGGTCATTTTTAAATGTGACCACCGACAAGGTTTATCTGAACCGGGAATGGGAGTGGGGGTATCGCGAAGAGGATACGCTGGATGGATACGACCCCTACTCTAACAGCAAAAGCTGTTCGGAACTGGTAACTGCTGCCTACCGCCGTTCCTTTTTCTCCGGGGAGGGATGTCCCGCGATCTCGACCGCCCGCGCTGGCAATGTGATCGGCGGCGGGGACTTCACCACCGACCGCATCCTTCCAGACTGCTTTCGGGCGGCTTCACAGAAAAGTCCTGTGTCTGTGCGGAATCCCCATTCCTGTCGGCCTTACCAGCATGTACTGGAACCCGTCTTTGCCTATCTGCTGATTGCGCAGGAGCAGTACCGCGATAAAAAACGGTTTGAAGGCTGCTATAATGTCGGCCCCAATCTGAAAGACTGCATGGAGACTGGAGACCTCGTGGACCTGTTCTGTGCCTTATGGGGAGATGGCCTGCACTGGAAATCCCAGCAGGACAGCAATGAGCCTCACGAAGCTAACTTTTTGCAGCTCGACCATTCCCGTATCTCATCCGTTTTTGGTTGGCAGCCCAGGTGGGACATCTCACAGGCCATGCATAAAACCGTAGAATGGTACCGTGTGTACCTGAATGGCGACCCTGTGGAGCCACTAATGAAACAACAAATTCGAGAATATATGGAAATTTGAGTATGAAAAAAGCGATTATAACAGGTGCCAGCGGGTTTCTTGGCGGATGGCTCCTACAAGAACTGTCTGCCAGAGGTGTCCAGACAATCGCTGTCCTGCGGGAGGAAAAAAGCTGCGAATGGGTAAAAACGTATACACCCGGCACCCAGACCCTCATCTGCCCGCAGGAGCAGATCCAGACGCTGCCGGACCTGCTGCCAGACTGTGATGCGGATGTCCTTTTCCACCTCGCATGGGAAGGTTCCACAGGGGCAGAACGGGCAGACACCACCCTGCAGCTGAAAAATGTACAACATACGCTCGATACAGCCAAAGCCGCCGCCAGCTTGGGATGCAGACGGTTTGTGGGGGCGGGCACGCTGGCCGAGCTGGACTGCAACAGCTATATCCCGCTGGATGGCTCTTCCCCCAACCCAGTAAGCTGTTATGGTACCGCGAAGATCACCGCACACTACATGAGCAAAGCCGTCTGTGGGCAGCTAGGGATCGACCATCTCTGGGCCTGTATTTCCAATACTTATGGCGCCGGAAATAAGACACAGAATTTTGTCAATTTTGCGGTCCAGACGATGCTGTCCGGAAAACCGGCCAATTTTACCAGTGGGGAGCAGATGTACGACTTTGTACATGCCTCCGATGTGGCACATGCTCTCTTCTGTATTGGGGAATCCGGACAGAAAAACTATACTTACTATATCGGAAGCACAAAACCCGACCAACTCAAACGGTTCATCGTAAAAATCCGGGACGCCGTAGACCCTTCCATCCCGCTGCATCTCGGGGCAGTCCCGTTCAACGGCATCAGCCTGCCTGCATCGGTGTTCGACTGTTCGAGCCTGTGCAGGGATACCGGGTACAAGCCGCGCGTACCCTTTGAAACAGGCATCCGTGAGGCTGTCGGCTGGCTCAGGAAACAGAAAGAGGAGGGGAACTTTTGACCCGCAAGTTTTCGTTTACAACCACCGAGATTCCGGGTTTGACTCTGATACAGGCGTTCTGCGCGGAGGATGAGCGTGGATACTTCCTGAAAGACTACTCCCGCGAACTCTTCGAGCAGAATGGGATTTCCCACGACCTTCAGGAAGTCTTCTATACCCGCTCACACAAAGGCGTCATTCGTGCACTGCATTTCCAGCGTGAAAAGCAGCAGCCTAAATTGGTCCGGTGCATCGTTGGCAGGATTTACGATGTTGTTGTTGACCTGCGCATGGATTCCCCCATGTTCCAGAAATGGCTCGCGTTCGAGCTGGACGGGGAAACCCATCAGGAACTGCTGATCCCGGCGGGCTGTGCGCATGGATATCTGGTCCTGGAACCGTCCATCGTTTCCTATAAATGCTCCGAACGTTTTTATGCGGAGTACGATGACGGAATCCGCTGGAACGATCCCGAAATCGGGGTGGAATGGCCGCTGGAACGAGTCGGGAATCGGATTATCCTGTCTGAAAAGGACCAGAATTTACAGTCCTTCCGACAGTTTGCAGAACGCTATGGCGGTTTTCCATCGAACTGAAAACCGGTCCGCATCTGTAGACGGTTTCTTCACCTGCAAAAAATCCCTGATGGGATCAGAAAAGCCACTCGTTAAACGAGTGGCTTTCTTTTTCTGCCAAAACCGTCAACGCAGGAAGCCGGGCAGTTCTGTGCGATCGGAAAATCCCATCCCGAACGCCTTTTCCCGCAAAGCGGTATAAAGTTCCGCGTAGCTTGCCTCGATGTACGGCTGCAAAAAGATCCATCCGACACAGCAGCTCAACAGTGCAAGCAGATACCATCCAACAAACGAGAGGTCGAGCAGGAGCATCTTCCACTTTTCCCCGTGTGTCATATCGCGGCTCAGTTCAAACACCCGCTGCTGCGGAAGATCAGGGCGTTCGGAGAGGATATAAGGAACCATACGGTATTCATAATGCTTGATGATCGGGAGAATCGAACAGAGTATTCCGATCGCTGCAACCGGCAGGGCTGACAAAAAGACAGAATATGCGGCCACTGCTCCAAACAGGAACTCCATCACAAACAGAATCAGACAGATGACAACCAGCAGCGACTCCTCCACCAGGAGGACAGCCACGCCCAGCCCCAGCAGGGGACCCATATTCATCCACGAACTGCCGTCCATCATCACCAGAAGAAACGATATGATAACTCCCGGAAGCCGGTTGAGAACCCTCCAGAGGAAGAGTTTGAGATCCCGCATAAAAAGAGTCAGGATAACATTTTTATACCGCTGCCCTCCGCCAGTAAAGGCAAAAAAGAGTTTTTCGAAGATGCTCGGCGCTTCCCGGCTTTCGAGAAAATAACGGTTCCTTCCCATCTCAACCGGGTTGCCCAAAAGGACCTTTGCCGCGAGAGAGAACAGTACCCCGATGGCCCCTGCCCCCAGAACCGCAGACCAGAATACCGGGTTGTAAAGGAGCTCTCCGTCCAAGTCCAGACTGCCGGAAACCCCTCTTGAGGTCCCCCCGGCAATACCGCCTACCAGGTTTCCCACCAGGCAGACGAGCAGCGCCATCCAGTAATACCGTCTCAGTCTGGATTTCGCTTCAGATTTGATCAATGCACGATTCCACATAGAAATCCCCCCTTATCTATATGATACCACAGAATAGCGGAAGATGACAGACCCACAAAGCGTTTTATTTCTTCGCAGCCCTCTTGAATGGACTGCCCCTCCCCCATCGCTGTACGGAACAGGTTCTACATGCGGTGGTCAGATCGGGCGGGTCGCTTCTCTGAGCCAATGCTGTTCCTCCTCGGTCAAGAACGGGCCGATCTGTTCGTATACCCGCTTGTGATAGGCGTTAAGCTGTTCACGCCCACGGGCGTCGAGCAGGGATGGATCGACCGCGTCCAGGTCGATCGGTGCGAGGGTCAGCGTCTCAAACCGCAGGAATCCATCTGTCTCCGCTTCGCGGCATGCAAGCTGATTTTCGAGCCGCACCCCAAACCGGCCGGGCAGATAGACTCCCGGCTCATCCGACACCACCATGCCAGGTGCGAAAGGGGCGGTATCGTTGCGGGCAGTGATCCGCCAGTTGAATCCAATCGGCGGTTCATGCACACAGAGCAGGGAACCGATCCCATGCCCGGTACCATGCCCATAGTCCAGTCCATTGGACCAGAGCGGGCCGCGTGCGAGCACATCCAGATGCCGTCCGCACACCCCAATCGGGAAAACCGCTGCCGAAAGGTTGAGCATCCCCTGTAGGACGAGGGTAAAACACCGCTTTTGCTCGGCGGTGGCAGAACCGATTACGACAGTACGGGTCAAATCGGTGGTGCCTTCGAGATATTGTCCGCCAGAGTCAAGCAGCAGCAGTCCATCCGGCTCGACCGGTACATCGCTTTCGGGCGTCACATGGTAATGGACGATCGCCCCATGCGCTCCAAATCCGCTGATCGTGATAAAGCTCGGCCCCAGGCAGCCCTCCTGCCCGAGACGCAGCGTGTCGAGCTTCTCCGCAATCTGTGCTTCGGTGGGGTGCCCGCCCTCCATACCGGTTTTCAGCCAGCAGAGCAGCTTGGTCACCGCGACCCCGTCTTTTTGGTGGGCTTGCCGCAGATGTTCCAGCTGGACCGCGTTTTTGACCGATTTTCGCAGAATCGACGGGTTTTCCCCTTCGATGATCTGTGCCTTTGCCGCCTCGAGCCGCAGATAAAATGCGTAGCCGACCCGCTCCGGCATCAGCAGGACCCGTTTCCCCGAAAGCACCTGCTCCACCGTTTCCTGCGCTGCCTCATAGGGCAGGACTTCAACACCCAGCCGGTCGAGATGCGCCCGCACCTGTGCATCCAGCTTCGCAGGGTCGATAAAGAGCAGCGCGCGGTCGGGCAGTACTGCCAGATAAGCGAGCGCAACCGGGTTATAGGCGATGTCTCCCCCGCGCAGATTGAGCAGCCATGCAATGTCGTCCAAGGTCGCGATCAGGTGCGCGTCCGCGCGGGCAGCAACCTGCTCCCGCAGCCATGCGAGCTTTTTTTCCGCCGGCTCTCCGGCGTACCGCTCGGACAGCACCCAGACTGGCGCATTGGGCAGCGGCGGACGGTCTTTCCAAAGTTCCCCTGCGAGGTCGCGGTCGAGGAACCGCGCCTGCCCGCCGAGCGAATCGAGCAGTTCAAGCGCCTGCCGCGCGGTGAGGGTCCGCCCGTCCCCGGCGAGCAGGCCGTCCGCCGGCATCCCCTCTTTCAGGTAAGCCGCGACCGTCGGACTGTCCGGATGTCCGGTGTGGAACAGGGTGATCCCGCTTCCCGACAACTCCTGCTTTGCCTGCAAAAAATAACCCTCATCGGTCCAGAGCGCCGCCCGGTCAGGCAGTACCACAAGCGTTGCGGTTGTGCCGGTGAACCCAGTCAAAAAGCGCACCGTCTTAAACGCCTCACCGATGTATTCCGATGCGTGAAAATCTGAATTTGGGGCGATATACGCATCCACGCCACAGGATTCCATCTGTGCGCGCAGCGCCGCAAGCGGCCGATCTGACATAAAAATCCCTCCAAAAACAGCCGCCGGGGCGCATCTGCACACCCGGCGGCCAAACAGTTTTTTGAACCTTTTTTACTGTGCCGCCTCTCCCGCCGGGGAAGCACCTGCCGCAGCGTTCGCTTCGAGTCTGGGTTTGACGACCTTTTTCCACGCATGCATCGCGAGGGACATTGCAATAACGCCATACGAGACAAACACGCGGAAATATTCACCGATCATCGCGTTGCCGAACAGCTCTTTACCAGCCAGCGGCGCAACGATGAAGAGGGTATGGAACAGGATAACACCGATAATCGCCTGTTTATTGGTGGCCTTCTGTACCGAAGCACCGCCAACCACCAGAGACGCGATCGCAAACTGTCCGACTTGGGTATGCGCGCCATAGGTAGAGAAGGTACCGACGTTCTGGAGGAAGATCAGCTGGCCCCAGCTCGCTAGGACGGTCGAAAAGATCATCGCAATAATGCGGGTCCGGTCAACATTGATGCCCGCAGCATTCGCCACAACGCGGCTCTGTCCTACTGTACGCATATTCTGCCCGAGCCGGGTTTTCATCAGCGCAGTGTTGAAGAAACAGAGTGCGGCAATGCAGAGATAGGTCAGCACCGGAAGCTGCACATAGACCAGCACATTATAGATCGCGGGCACATAGGTCAGCGCATAGAGCAGCGCTGCCGCGATGCAGGCCGCGATTGCGCGGTTGCGGGGCCAGTCGGTTTTACGCATCTTGCAGAGCGCAAACTTTACAGCCTGCCAGATGAGCGTCCCGAAACAGGCCAGCTCCACTGCATTGAGCAGGCGCAGACGGTCGGACGAGAGGAACCGCTCGACAGCCGGGATGAAGGTCAGCGCATAGACCACCACCAGTCCAACCAGCGAGACCGCTGTCCGTTTCCAGTTGATCTCCTGTTTTTTGGCCAGCTTGACGACCGCCGAAATGACCGTCACAGCAACCGCAATATAGAACCCGAATTCGATGATGGTCAGCATCGGGACCGTATCCAGCGAGTACTTGATCGTGTCCTTGAGGTCGATCGTATTCTTGACGCCGACCCCAGTGGAAATCATCAGCTTGGGATTGTCAATCGGGATCACGCCGCCGAGAATGAAGAGGAAGAAGAGCTGGTAAAGGCCGTCGGTAAAGTAGCCAAGTACGAGGCCGCCGATCATCTCCGCGCCCTTCATGTTGTTGAACAGCTTACCCACGAGGTAGCCAAAAAAGACTGCCAGAGGGGTGGAGAGCAACGCAGTCAGCAAAAAGCCGCTGACACCCGTGAACCCCCAATGGGTGGTAAAGAAGATCGCGATCTGCGCCGCCATCGCGCCGATGACAATACCAAAGTTGAGTCCCAACCCCGCAAGAACCGGGATAATCAGCGCGAGCACAAGGAAGCTGTTGCGTGCAATACGGGTGAACAGCTCGCTCACAACAAAGTTCATCGACTGCCCGGAAGCAATGGTGCCGCCAATACAGAGGAATACGAACAGGACGACAACCTTGTTTTCGAACAGGAACGTGGTAATTTTGTTTTTAGTCACGGCTCTCACCTCCAGTCTGGGCCAGCGCATAGATGATGATTCCGTTCGAGATAATCAACCGCATGACCTCCGAGAGGTTTCCCTCGGGGATAAACAGGTTGATGACCGGAAGTCCCAGCGCCATAATGCCCTGATAGAGGAAAGTACCGATCAGAACATGCGAAATCTTTGCGCGGGTCGCAGATGCGCCGCCGATCAGCACCGCCGCAACCGAGGTAAAGCCCATCATCATCGGGCCGTTATACAGCTGCATGAATCCGAACCCCTGTGCATAGACGAGGATTCCCACCGCGGCAATCACCGTGGAAAGGGTGGTCCCAATCAACCGCATCCGGTTGACATTGATGCCCGAAGCCTGTGCAAACATCGGGTTTGCACCCGCCGCGCTCATCGCCGCCCCTGTTTTGGAACGCATAAACAGCCAGACCAGCAGGCACATCAGGAAAAAGAAGAGCAGCAGCCCAGTGGGAATTTCGACCTTGCCGAACGGCAGATTGATCGAAAATTTCAAGGTATTGTTCATGACTCCACTATAGGAGGACGCGAGCGAGATGGTGTTGCGCAGACCTTCGCCCGCATTGGGGAAGATCAGTTCCCCGCTTTTGAACGGCAGTATCGTCCACACGATGTTCATAAAGGCGATGATCGAGAAGCCAACATAGGTGGTAACCGTCATCTCCGAGCCTTTGACCCGGTTGAGCAGCAATCCATAGAGCCAGCCGATGCCGGTGGAAAGGACGACGCCGATCACGATAGCGATCAGGACCGCGACCCACATGGCAAAGAGCGGATGGATGGCCACAAGGGAAGGCATCTCAGCAATCTTCCACTCAATGACAATCAGGCCGCCGAGCAGGCCGCCGACAATACCCATCGAGATACCGAAGTTCAGGCCGATGCCGCACTGGACCGCCGGCACCATCGCGAGCGCAAGCACCCCATACATACCCCAGCGGCGGATGATGTCGCTCACAATCTGCATCAGATCCATGCCGAACCCGCTGGCTGTGAACAGCAGCAGCAGGAAAAATCCGCCAATGATGATACGGGGCAATCCGACCTGCCGCACAACCCCTTTGACATTGTCACGCATGCGCTCCGCCCCCTTTCTTCTTGTATGCACCGGACATCGCAAGCCCGTATTCCGCATCCGAGTCATCCGGTTTGAGGATGCAGGCGAGTTTGCCGTCCGAGATAATCGCGATCCGGTCGCTGATCGAACGCAGCTCGACCAGCTCGGATGAGACGATGATGACCGTCATCCCTTCCTCCCGGTTGAGTTTAACCAGATATTCGAGCACCAGCTTTTTCGCGCCGATGTCGATACCGCGGGTCGGCTCCGAGACAAACAGCACATCCGGGCCGAGGGTAAGCGCCCGCGCAAGGCAGACCTTCTGCTGATTTCCGCCCGAGAGCCGCCCAGCCGCCTGCTTGATGCCGGTGCAGCGGATGTCCAGGCGCTTGACCATCTCTTCCGACCATTCGTGCGCCTGTTTGCTGTCATAGAGACGGAACCAGCCGTATTTTTTCAGGAATTTGTTGTTGACCTGCATCGCAGAAAAGACGATATTCTGCTCAATGCTCTCCTCCAGCAGAAGGCCGACACCGCGCCGGTCCTCCGAGACAAACGCCACCCGATGGTTGAGCGCCTCTCCCAGCCGCTTGAGGTTGAGGGTTTCCCCGAAAATCTGTACTTCTCCTTCGGCCGGATAAAGCCCCATGATCCCGTTGGGGATACCCAGTTTACCCTGACCGGCCAGCCCGCCGATCCCGAAAATCTCGCCTTTGCGGATGTCGAGGTCAACCCCTTTGACCGCTTCTCCCGGCATTGCGACCTGGAAGTTGCGCAGCCGCACCGCGAGGTCATCCTCCTTGATCGTGCGGTTGTCCTCGAGGGTATCGTCAACCAGCTTTTCTACCTTGCGTCCGATCATCAGTTCCGCAATCTCGACCACACTGCTGCCCGCAATCTCTTTGCGCGCAACGAACTCTCCATCCCGCAGGATGGTCATGCTGTCGGCAACCTCCATGACCTCGTCCAGACGGTGGGTGATGAAGATAATCGCGATCCCCTGTGAAGCGATTGTGCGCATCGCATCTAGCAGCCGCGCGGCTTCGCTTTCAGTGAGCACAGCGGTCGGCTCGTCGAACACAAGCAGCTGGATACCGGTCTTGTCGATCTCGCGGGCAATCTCGATAAACTGCATGTAACCGACCGGCATTCCCTTAACAAGGCTGTTTTCATCCACCTTGAGGCCGATCGTCTTGAGCGCCTTGCGGGCGTCCCGCGCCATCATGTCGAAATCGAGCAGCTCCATCGAACGGCCTGCCAGCCGGCTGAGGAGGGTGGGATGGCTGATCTCGCGCCCCACCTTGATATTCTCTGTGACGGTAAACCCAGGGATCAACATAAATTCCTGATGCACCATACCGATGCCCAGTTCCATCGCCTTGAGCGGCGTGTCGATCGTAACCTTCTCACCGTTTACCTCAACGCTCCCCTCGAACCCTCCGGTCCCATGAATGACCGGCATACCGAACAGGATGTTCATTAAGGTGGATTTTCCAGCACCATTTTCCCCCATTAGCGCATGAATCTCGCCAGGATGCACGCTCAGGTTGACTCCTTTAAGGACTCGGTTGCCGGAATATTCTTTGACTATGTTCTCCATTTTCAGGATGTAACGGGTAGGGTCCAATCCTATACCCCCTTTATGATATCAGAAAAAACTGTTTTGTTCGTAGCCCGACAGCCGGAAACATCCCGGCAGCCCGTCCTAAAAAGCGTTCCCCTCGCATGGACAGGTATGCAAATGGGAAACAAAAACAAACGCAGCTCCGCCGGCATGCCGGAAGCAAGCCAACGGAGCTGCACACTTGTTTTCAGCGGGTTGCAGCCCGCATTGTTGCTGGATTAGAAGTTGACGAAGTCTGCAGTAACCAGATAATGGTTCTTAACAGCAGCGCCATTCTCCTCGTGGTTGACAAGGGTCATCTCCATGCCCTCGGTGAACTCATTCGCACACTCCTGAATGGTCTCGCGCAGGACAGCGTCATCAAGGACAACGCCATTGGTCTTGCCCTCGAGGACCTTCTTAGCGTACTCAACGCCGGCGGAGATGAAGAGCATGTTGCAGGGAACGCCCCAAGTGGAAACACGGCCCTGCATCCCAGCCTCATCCACCTTGGCCTGGAGCTGCTCCAGCATGTAGCCAACATCCGCCTCGTGGCCGGACATATCAATGTTCAGGGCAGCCGGGAACGCATGGAACGGGGACGGGCAGCACTGCAGGGTATAGATCGCGCCTCCCTCAAAGACTGAACGGATCAGAGGCTCCTGCATACCGCAGTTGGTGGTGAAGAATACGGTGTCCTTGCCGTATTTCTCGATCTGGCGCGGGACATCCTCCAGGATGAACTGCTGCGCGCCGGTGATGCCGGAATCGCCGGTCGGGTCGGGGGCGGTCACATTTTCCAGCTTGATGCCGTTCTCAGCGCAATATTTTTCGAGATTCTGATAACGCGCAACGATCAGGGCATAGCTCATGTGGCGCGGGAACGAATAGTGGATCATGGTCTTTGCGCCCTGCTTTGCAGCCTGGGGCGGGATGGTGATGCCGCAGCCCGGCTCGTCAACCTGCAGAACGATGTCCGCTTTCGGGTCGATAACGCCGGGGTCCTCGCCAGGGGTACCCGCAATGAAGATCATGTCCGGGCGGGTCTCACGCACCTTGTCGATCGCCGCAGAAGTACCGGGGATCGCCTGGCACCAGACAATCGCTTTGACATCCGGGTCGGAAGCCATTGCGACCGCGTTGGAGATAACCGTCTCGGTCTCCTTGTCAAAGTTGTCGGGATAGGTCGAGGTAACGATCATATCACCGTATTTTTCTTTCATCTTGTTCGCCTGGGTGATCTCTTCATCGCCCTGCGAAGCAGTACCAGTGATGATGCCGATCTTGAAGTTTTCCGCCGGAGCTGCCGGAGCCTCACTGCCCGAGGACTCTGCCGGAGCTTCGCTAGAAGCTGCGGGCGCTTCCGGAGCGGAAGAGGACGCCGCCGGCTCAGAACCACGGCATCCTGCTGCACTAATCGTCATCAACGCAGCGAGTGCGAGACACATCAGTCTTCTTTTCATTCGTTTTATTCCTCCTTAATGCTTTTTGTGCGTATGCACTTATTTCAAACGCAAACCCTTTTCCCATAACAGGCTCGCGCAGAAACCATCCACAATCAGGTCTTGGTGAGCATCTCAACCACAAGGCTGGCGGTACGCTCCAAGTCGCTGACCGCAATCAGCTCACTCGTACTGTGCGCATTGGTCATGCCGGTTCCGACGTTCACCGCGTCGATCCCATTGGCAAACAGCCAGGTGGCATCGCAGCCACCGTAGGTGCTTTTGCAGAACGGTTCGGCACCCAGCCTGCGGTAAACCTCAAACAGGTCGGTCACCAGTTTGCAGTCCTCCGGCACATAAAGTACGTCCGAATGACGGTCGAGCGAAAGCGTATATTGTGTACCGAACTTTTCACAGGCATCTTTGACCGCCTGTTCGGTCTCACGCAGATGCTTTTGAAGCGTTTCCTCTTCAAACGAGCGGATCTCCATATCAAAGGATGCCTGCGCGGGCACAACATTGGTTTTGCCCGGCGCGAGGAAGTTCGCCACATTCATCACGGTCAGCTCATCCACATGCCCGCAGGGAATGTGTGAAACCGCCTCAGCCGCAGCCTTGAGCGCATGAATTCCCTGTTCAGGGGCGACGCCCGCATGGGCGCTCTTGCCTTGGAAAGCAATATGCAAAACCACATTGGCTGGCGAACGGTTGACGACCGCACCGTTTGCGCTTGAGTCGAAAACAATCGCCTGTTTGCTGTGGAAAAGGCTGTAATCGGCATATTTCGCGCCGAGCAGACCCAGCTCCTCGCAGATCGAGAAGAGCACCTCAACCGGCCGATGAGCCAGCCCGCCTTCATGAAGCGTCTCGAGCGCTTCGAGGATGGCGGCAACACCAGACTTGTCATCCGCACCGAGGATCGTGTCGCCCGACGAACGGATTACCCCGTCTTCGATCACCGGGCGGATTCCCACACCAGGGGATACGGTATCGAGATGGGCGGAAAGAAGCAGCGGTTCCCCATCGCCGGGCAAAAACGCATAAAGGTTAAAACCATTGGAGCCGCATTTTTCTCCAACCTCCCCGCGTTTGACCTCAAGGCCAAGCGCAGACAGCTCCTGCTCGATCAGCTCGCAGAAACTGCGTTCGCTGCCGGATTCACTGGGACAGTTAATATAGCGTAAAAAGCGGTCGAGTAAACGCTGTTTGTTCATGAGACGGTTCCTTCTCTCCCGGAAAAATTTGTTACATTCTGTTCACTGTTTGTTTATGATGAGTTATTTTATCACATCAAAGCGATGTTGTCTATCTCCATTTTCTGAAAAAGAGAACTTCCAACAAAATCTTCACTAATATTTCTCACATATTTCTCTCCAGAGCGTACTCTATAAAAGAACAATTTTGCCAATTATGTATTTGTTAGAAGGAACAAACCGTCATATTCCACAAATAATTTGGGTTTATAATATGCGATGGCAAAAAAATCCGCTTTTTCGGGAAAATGCAGGGATTTCCGGTCCTCCAGCAGGGCTAGCGTTTTTTTCGAGTCAGCTCAAAGCTGAGGTGCAGAAGGTCGAAAACCTGATCCTCAGGAAGGGAACCATCCAGCAAAATCGTGATCCAGTTGGCTTTGTTCATATGGTAGGCCGGCCGGAACCCACGCTCATGCAACAGCGAGCCGATCAGGATCGGATCACATTTGACATCCAGAATATCCACCATACCTTCTCCCTCCAGACCAACCTTACATCTGGGAACCTCCAAAACCAGTGCATACCACTTCGCATTGTCTCGGTGCCTCAAAACGGCGTCCCGAGGGAATTTCATCCAGAGATATTCCGGCTGATCCCCGAACGCCTCCTCCGCATGGTTCAGAACCGCATCTCGGTCCGGACTTCTAAAATCCATCCTGCATCCCTCCTGTTTTTCATCATTTTATCGGATCGGCTCCAAAATGTCCAGCATAACGCCGCAGCCATACCACCAAATTTTCTCTGTATAGAAAGGAAACTCTTGACCATGTAATAGGATCGGAGTATAATACAAGATGGACTTTTTTACGATCATACAATAGGATAAACATCCTCTAAAAGTCAGGATTTTATGATTCTTTCATTCATAAATTATACGCAACTCAGGAGAGGAGAACCGCAATGAAACAGTTTTTTGGGAGCAGCCAGCGCGGAGACTTGAAAGAGGCCGTCCGGGGGCTGCAAAATCCACAGCTGATTCTGTTGATGTCCAATCAAGAGCAGTTCGAAACACATGTACAGGAACTGGAAAGACTCTATCCCCGTGTCCCAAGCATCGGATGCATTGGCATGAGCTATGATACCAAAATCGTGGAAAAGGGTGTCGGCGTGGTTGCCTTCTGCGAAGGTGTAAGCGCTGTAGCCAATGTGCTGGAGCAGGTGTCCACCATGCCGGTGAAATACATTGAACGGCTGCAGAGGGATGTCAGAATGGTAAGCGCGTCGCAAAAGGACACTATCTGCCTGGATTTCTGCTCAGGGAACGACGCTTGTGTGCTGACTACTATTTATACCGTCCTGAAGCCCCTGCACATTTCCTTGGTAGGTGGGACCGGAGATGGCGGAAGGGTTTCGGCAAACGGCCAGATCTACGAAGACGCGGTTGCTTATGCGCTGGTCAGGAACAACCATGGGAAGATAAAAGCCTATAAAGAGAACATCTACCACCAGATGGGCAACTACCGGTTCATTGCCTCCGCAACCGACAAGTCCAAATACATAATCGGGGCATTGAACGGACAGCCCGCGAAGCAGGTCTACCAGCGGATTCTCCACGTGAGCGAACAGGAAATCCTGACACAGACATTCAAAAACCCGTTTGGGAAGCTCAATGGGGGCGATACCTGCATCGTTTCCATCAAAGAGGTCAATGGCAGCGCATTGGCCTGTTTCCGGCAGGTGAATGATTCGGATGTTCTTGCCCTGCTGGAGCTGGGAGATTACCGGGCCATTGTAAAAGACACCATCCGCGCGATCCGTCAGGACTTCTCCAGAATATCGGCTGTCTTTTCGATCAACTGTTTGTTCCGTTACAAGCTGTTCAGCGAGGATAACTATATGCAGGAATACCTGAAGGAGATGGGTACGCTGGGCAGCCATGCCGGACTCGTGGGGTATGGGGAACATTTTAACAACCAGTTTATAAACCAGTCGATGTCTTGCGTTGTATTTGAGTGAAGGGGGAAGAGAGATGCTCTTTCTGAAAAAAAGCCCGGGGCAGAAACCGCCGCGCAAACAGGCGCGGGCAGAGAAAAATTTATATCCGCTGATCCATGTAACCAACAGTTTGAAAGACTATCAGCAGGAACTTGCCAAAAAGGAAGTGGATTCCCTCCGTGAGTTGGGGCTGATCAGCAGCTCCTTTAACAGCGTTTTGGGGGAAACTGAAAATTTCCAGTCCAGGCTGGAGGATTTCGGGAATCATTTTGCGAGTATCAGCCAGGTTTCGGATGAATTCACAACTGTAAAAACAGAGATTTCCGAGTCGGTGCTTCAGGCGCAGACAGAGGTAGAAGATCTGAAAAATGTCTCTCAGCAGGTGGAAACCCATTTCGGCGAGATGGGCAGCACCTTCTCCGATCTGCAGCGGGACATGGAAAAGATCAAACAGTGCATGAGCAAAATCATCTCCATTGCCGATCAGACCAATATTCTTGCCATCAACGCATCCATCGAGGCGGCCCGGGCAGGGGAACAGGGGAAGGGATTTGCGGTCGTTGCCACAGAGGTAAAAAAGCTGGCGGACGAAATCAAAGGCCTGGTCGCAGAGGTGGATTCGAGTGTCAAAGCGGTGGAGCATGGTACTGACCGGCTGAACGACAGCATCGTCACTTCGCAGCAGACGCTGGGCGAGAGCGTGGAAAAAGTCCGGGAGACATCCGAAATGTTCGATCGGATTATCAAAGCGGCGGATGGCGCTGCTTTTGTCCAGAGCGAAATTTCCGGTGTAATTGAAAAATCCCAGACATCCCTCTCGGCTGTCCGCAGCTTCTTTGAACGGATCAAGGATCGGTATCAGGAGGTCATGAAGCATATCGAGCGGGCCAGCACCCTGGGCACGACCAAAAGCGCCATGTTTGAGGATATTGACAATATGATTTCGCAGATCCCTCCCATCGTAGAGGAATAGCGGAAGCCTGAAAAAACAGAAGCCGGTTGACTGGAATCAACCGGCTTCTGTTTTTTATTTGAAATCTGCTTGCCTCTAGAAGTTTCGCCCGATACGGCTAAAACAGGATAACAGGCGCCTTTTCCGGGGAAAAGGCGCCTGACTGCTTTTTAATCGGTGTAGAGCGGATACTTCTCGCAGATTGCGGTGACGCCTGCGCGGATTTCATCCGCTTTGGTCTCGAACTCGGTTGCCGTCATCCGGATATATTTGGCAATCAGTGCCATCTCATCCTCTTTCAGGCCGCGGGTGGTAACTGCCGGAGTCCCGACACGAATTCCGCTCGTGATGAACGGGCTCTGCGGATCGTTGGGAATTGCATTTTTGTTGGCCGTGATATACACTTCGTCCAAACGTTTCTCCAGATCTTTGCCGGTGATTCCCATATCCCGCAGATCGACCAGCATGAGATGGTTGTCGGTACCGCCCGAAACAAGCCGGAATCCCTCTTTGCACAGGCCATCGGCCAATGCGGCAGCATTCTTCACAATCTGCTGCTGGTATTCCTTGAACGAGGGCTGGAGCGCCTCCCCGAAACTGATCGCCTTCGCCGCGATAATGTGCATCAGCGGGCCACCCTGTGTGCCCGGGAAGATCGCCTTATTGAACTGCTTGCCGAACTCCTCGTCACGGCAGAGGATCAGTCCGCCGCGCGGGCCGCGCAGGGTCTTGTGGGTGGTGGTGGTCACCACATCGGCATAGGGGATCGGGCTCTGATGGAGCCCAGCGGCGACCAGGCCCGCAATATGCGCCATATCCACAAACAGATAGGCTCCGACTTCCTTGGCGATTTCAGCAAACCGGTCGAACTTGATCTCGCGCGGATAGGCAGACGCCCCCGCAACGATCAGCTTGGGCTTGCACTCTTTCGCGATCTCGAGTACCTTGTCATAGTCGATATAACCGGTTTCCTCATCCACGCTGTACGGCACAAAATGGTAGTACTTGCCCGACAGGTTGACAGGGGAACCGTGGGTGAGATGTCCGCCATGCGCAAGGTTCATGCCCATGACCGTATCCCCGGGCTGGATCAGCGCGAAATAGACCGCCATATTCGCCTGTGCGCCCGAATGCGGCTGGACGTTGGCGTACCCAGCGCCGAAAATCTTCTTTGCACGCTCAATCGCGATGTTTTCCACCACGTCAACGCATTCGCAGCCGCCATAATACCGCTTGCCGGGATAGCCCTCTGCGTATTTATTGGTCAGGACAGTGCCCATCGCCGCCATGACCGGCTCGCTGACGATGTTTTCAGACGCGATCAGCTCCAGATTGCGGCGCTGACGTCCACACTCTTTTTCAATCGCGCCGCCGACCTCCGGATCGTATTTGCTGATGAATTCCATCCATTCGTTCACCATAAGAAATTCCTCCTAACTCGGTTTTCTGTGCGGTACATCCGCCCCGCCTCATATGGGATGGGTCTATCATACGACGGATTACGCTCCCTGTCAATGCCGCAGCATCATTTTATCTGCGTTTTGGGGCTGCATGCACCGCATGGCCCAGCACATCTTCGACCGCTTCGGTCACCGCCTCGTTGAAGGTTGGATGCGGGCGGATCACCGACGCGAGCTGCTCGAGAGTCATACCGCCCCGGATCGCGGTGCAGAGTTCACCGATCATGTCGGTTGCGCGGCAGCACATCATCTGTGCGCCAAGCAGACGGTTGGTCTGGCTGTCGAATACCACCTTGATAAACCCGCGGTCAGCCATCTCGATGACTGTTTTTCCGTTCGCGGACATGATGAATTTCCCTGTCCTGACCGGAATGCCTGCCGCCTTTGCGTCGGCTTCGGTCATGCCGACCGAGGCGATCTCCGGGTTGGTGTAGATGCAGGAGGGGACCAGCGAGAGGTCGGTCGAGGGTTGCTCTCCCGCGATCACAGCCGCCACATGCAGCCCCTGTGCCGACGCCACATGCGCAAGCTGGATATTGCCCTTCACCACATCACCGATCGCATAAATCCCCTTGACGCAGCTTTCAAACCGCTCGTCAACCGGGATTGCCCCCCGCTCAAGATGCAGATCCAGCCCCTGCGCAAACAGCCCTTCGGTATTGGCGCGCCGCCCGATCGAAACCAGGACCCCCTCTGCCTGCGCGGCCTGCTCCTTGCCCTTGGCGGAAAAGGTGCACGCAAGCCCGCCTTCCGCCTGTTCGATCCGCTCGACCCGCGCGCCGGTAAAAATTTTCACCCCGCGCCGTTTGAGGATCATCGAAAGGTTCTGGGAAATCTCCTTGTCCATCGTGGGGAGGATCCGATCCATCGCCTCGACGATTGTAACTTCGCAGCCGAGCGCACCATAAACCGTCGCAAACTCGACTCCGATCACGCCGCCGCCGATAATCAACAGCTGTTTATAATCCTGCCCGCCGCCGGTCAAAAGCGCGTCGCTCGTGACTACCCCGGGCAGCTCCAGCCCCGGGATCGGCGGCCGCACCGGCTCGGAACCGGTCGCTATCAGGATGTTTTCGGCCTCAAGGACGGTATCCCCCACTCGGACAGTCCGGGCATCCTCTACAAGCGCCTTCCCGCGCACCAGCGTGATTTTATTTGCCTGAAACAACCCCTCGATCCCGCTCACAAGCTGGGAAACCACCTCGTCCTTCCGGGCGTGGATCGCTGGGAAATCGTAGGAAACCCCTTCTGCCCGGATTCCGAACCGCTCGCTCGCGCGGATCTGCTCGAGCAGCTCCGCCGAATGGAGCAGCGCCTTGGTGGGGATGCATCCGCGGTTGAGGCAGGTGCCGCCTACCGCCCTGTCCTCCACCACCGCAACCCGCAGCCCAAGCTGTGCCGCTCGGATCGCCGCCACATAGCCCCCCGGCCCTGCGCCGATGACAACCAGTTGATATTGCTCTGCCATTTCCTGTTCCTCTCTTTCGGTTTGCTCTAAGGACCTGTTCCGTATCTCGTGCGAGCAGGCTTTTTCTGCTGCAAAAATCCCCTTTGCCCCCTGCAAACGGCCATTCACCGGTGAATATGCCCCACAGAAGAAAGTAAGCCGCCTGCGGCCCGCGTCAACAGCCGTCCTAGGCGGCTCTAACCGGTGCACCGCTCCACGAGCAGCCTTTGTAAGTCCTGCACCATCCGTTCTGCACCGCTGTCCGGCTGCGGGAGCTGCCCCACCGCCTCCGCAAGCGGCGCCCCACCGTACCGGCACCCCTTGAGAAGCCCCGGCAGCGCGGCAACCAGCTCCTGATCCATCGCGTCGGAATAGGCCTGCACATCGGTCACGATCCCGCCGTTGACCGCAAATTGCAGGCAGACCTCCCCCCAATCATACCGTTCCGAAAGCTCGCTGGTAAATGGGATTTTTCGTCCGAACCGCCAATCCCACGAGCGGAAGGTCTCCTCCTGTCGGGAAAGCACCGCCCGGTCGAGCCGTTCCTCGGGGAATCGCTCCGGGGACAGCCCATAGACCTCCCCAAACGCCCCGGCCAGTGCCTGCCGCACCTGCTCGACCGTCACACCAGGGCGGAAATCTGTGAGATTGGCGACCCGGGCTTTCACCGAATCGACCCCTTTCGACCGCAGCTTTGCCGCCGAAACGTTGAGATAGGCCGACAGGCTGGCCTTATCCACGTCGATCAGGATGGTGCCGTGATGATAGCAGTGCCCGTCCGCGCGATAGAACGCATTGCCCGAAATCTTGCGCCCATCGACTGTGACATCATTGCGTCCGGTCTTTTCGGCGTGGATTCCCAGCCGGTTGACCGCCCCGACCAGCACTTCAAGCTGCCGGCTGACATCATAATCCTCCTCGCGCACCAGAAAGGTAAAATTAAGGTTGCCGAGGTCGTGGTAAACCGCGCCGCCGCCCGAGAGGCGGCGGACCAGATGCCCGCCGTCTGCCTCGAGCTGTTCCATGCGGCACTCCTTCCACGCGTTCTGGTTCCTGCCGATCACCACCGTCCGCTGGTTCTGCCACAGGTAGAGGATGCACTCCCCCACCCCCACCGCTTCGAGCAGGCAGGCTTCCCGCGCAAGGTTTCCGTAAGGCAGGGTATTTCCGGCTTCATCCAGATAAATCCGCTCTATCATCCGTTTCCCTGCTTTCTTTTATTTTGAAACAAGGGTGCTTTTTACCAGTGAAAAAGCACCCTCTTGCCGCCTTTGGAGCAGCAAATAACTCGAAAAATGCCTCTTAGGACATGGTCCCCTTATTTCAGAACCCGTATTCACAACCATTTGACACCGTCTGAGCGGGCCTTTTGCCGGCCTGCTGCTTCGCCTTGCAGGGCAGCAAAATCCCTCGCCCATCCGGCATCCCCGGATGATGAGTCCAGGTTCTTACTCTGTAAATTGATAGCGCAGCTTCGGGTTGCGCGCTGCTCCCAGTTCATCCGGCCTGCGGATCGGTGTACGCACCGGCGCTTCATGCAGGCTCTGCGGGTCGGAGAGCGCTGTCTCGTAGATGCTGCGGAAAACCGCTGCCGCCTGATCTAGTGTTTCCTTCGACTCGGTTTCGGTCGGCTCGACCATCAGCGCTTCTTCCACGATCAGCGGGAAGTACATCGTCGGCGGATGGATGCCGTGGTCGAGCAGCGACTTGGCAATGTCCATCGCACTGACCCCGTTCTCTTTCTTGAGCTTCGAAAGGGACATAACAAACTCATGCATACACGGCCCATCATAGGCCATCTCATACAGGCCGGCCAACTCATGCATCAGATAGTTGGCATTGAGCACCGCGTTGGCGGACGCCTCCGGAATCCCTTCGGCGCCCAGCGTGAGGACATAGGTCAGCGCACGCAGCACCACGAGGAAGTTGCCATAGAACGCCTTGACACTGCCGATCGACTGTGCCGGGGTGTCAAACTGGCAGGAATCCCCCTCCCGCACCTGATGGAACACCGGCAGAAACGGCTTGAGCAGCTCCTTACAGCCGACCGGACCGGAACCGGGGCCGCCGCCGCCATGCGGGGTCGAGAAGGTCTTATGCAGGTTGAGATGGATCACATCAAAGCCCATATCGCCCGGACGCACCATCCCCATGACCGCATTCAGGTTTGCGCCGTCGTAGTAGTTCAGCCCGCCAGCGTCGTGGATGATCCGGGTGATCTCAAGGATATTCTTGTCAAAGATGCCGACTGTGTTCGGATTGGTGAGCATCAGGCCCGCGGTGTCCTCACCGACCGCTGCACGCAGCTTTTCCAGATCGACACAGCCTTCGCTGTTCGAGGGGATACTGACCACCTCGTACCCGACCATCGACGCGCTCGCCGGGTTGGTTCCGTGTGCCGCATCCGGCACGATGATCTTGGTGCGTTTTTGGTCCCCGCGCGATTCATGGTACGCCTGAATCAGCATCAGGCCGGTGAATTCCCCGTGTGCGCCCGCTGCGGGCTGGAAGGTCATCCCATCCATGCCGGTGATCTCGCAGAGCAGCTCTTCCGCCATGCAGAGCGCTTTCAGACATCCCTGCACCGTATGTGCCGGCTGGAGCGGATGGATCTTGGAAAAGCCCGGCAGGCCGGCCATCTCGTCGTTGATTTTGGGGTTATATTTCATCGTGCAGGAGCCGAGCGGATAAAACCCGTCATTGACCCCATGGGTGCGCTTCATCAGCGCGGTATAATGGCGGCTGATGTCCACCTCCGCAATCTGGGGAAGATGGAGCTTCTTGCCGCGCCGCAGTGCTTCCGGCAGTTCGGCGGCCGGGACATCCAGCCCTGGCAGGATCGCGCAGCCGCGGCCCTCTCTGCTCCGTTCAAAAATCAGTTCCATGTTGCACGCACCTCCTGAATAACCGATACCAGCCTGTCAATCTGCGCCTTGGTGTTCATCTCGGTGACGCACCAGAGAATACCGCCTTCGACCGGATAGCCTCCCAGAATCCCCTCGCCCTCCAGCCTGGAAAGCAGGGCCTGCGGGTCACCCGGACAGCCGGTGACAAACTCATGGAAAAACGGTCCCGTATAGGCCAGTTCAAACCCGCTGATCTTTCCCAGCTCCGCCGCCGCATAATGCGCCTTGGAATAGCACAGCTCCGCGACCTGCTGCATCCCCTGTGCGCCCATCGCAGTCATGTAGGCCGACGCGGTCAGTGCGCAGAGCGCCTGGTTCGAGCAAACGTTGGAGGATGCCTTTTCCCGGCGGATATGCTGTTCACGCGCCTGCAGGGTCAGTACAAATGCGCGGTTCCCCTCCGAATCGGTGGTTTCCCCGACGATCCGTCCGGGCAGTTTGCGCATCATCGCGCTGGTGCAGGCCATAAACCCGAGGTACGGGCCGCCGAACGAAAGCGGCATTCCGAGCGGCTGCCCCTCGCCGACCGCGATGTCCGCGCCCGACTCAGCCGGGGTTTTGACCATCGCACAGGCAATCGGGTTGACCCCCATGACGTATTTGGCGCCCGCACTGTGCACCAGCTCCCCGAGGGCGTCCGCGTCCTCAAACTGGCCTAGATAGTTGGGCTGCTGGAGATAGAAACAGGCGGTCTTTGCATCCAGCATCGAAACCAGCGCGTCCTTGTCGGTCACACCATCCTTCATCGGAACGATCTCCACTTCCACATGCGCCGCGTGGCAGTAGGTCTGGATCGTGCGGATCACCATTGGATGTGCCGCCGCGGAGACCAGAACCCGGCCGCGTCTGCGGTCACGGCACATCGCAACCGCTTCCGCTGCCGCAGATGCCCCGTCATAGACCGACGCGTTGGAGACGTCCATACCGGTCAGCTCACAGATCATCGTCTGGTACTCGAAGATCGACTGCAAAATCCCCTGGCTGATTTCCGCCTGATAGGGGGTATAGGCGGTGACAAACTCTTCTTTGGAGGTCACGCTTTTAACGATCGAGGGGATATAGTGGTTGTAGGCGCCCGCGCCGCGGAAGATCACCGGGAACACCCGGTTTTCCGCAGCGAGTGAGCTCACCAGTTCGCTGACCTCAAGTTCGGATTTTCCCTGTGGGATATGAAGTGCTTTCAGCTTCATCCCAGCCGGGACGTTCGCAAACAGCGCGTCGATGCTGTCCGCACCGATCTTTTGCAGCATCTGCGCGCGTTCCTGCCGGGTGGACGGAACATAGCTTCCCATCTGCTTATTCCTCCTCGGCGCAGAACGCCTCATAAGCTGCCGCATCGAGCAGCTCTTCCTTATCAGAAATGCTGCCCACCTCGAACAGCCACGCCTCATAGGGCGACTGGTTGATCAGCTCGGGCTGGTCGAGCAGGTCCTCATTGATCGCGGTGACCTCCCCGGAAACCGGACAGTAGACGTCCGAAACCGCCTTGACCGATTCAACGTCTGCACAGGCTTTCCCCTTCTCGACCCCGTCCCCCACCTCCGGCAGGTTGACAAACACCAGTCCGCCCAGTGCATTCTGGGCAAAATCGGTCAGGCCGACCTTTGCGGTATCCCCACTGAAGGCAACCCATTCGTGCGACTTGGAATAAAGCAGTTCTTTCGGTGTATTCATGATTATTTCCTCCTAATAATATGCTTTTTATGGAAAAACACAGATGTATTTATTATGCGCGTTTATAGAACGGAAGTTTGACAACTTCGGCGGCAATCCTGCGCCCGCGGACTTCAGCCTCCACCTGGGTGCCCGGCTCGGTATAGGCGATCTCGAGCAGCGCCATTGCGACCGGATGCCCCAGATACGGACAGTGGGTGCCCGAGGTGGTCTGCCCGATCTTCTTCCCATCCGCGTAGACGTCCGCATGTTCACGGATGATCCCGCGTCCGGTCACCTTCAGCCCTACCCGCTTGCGGGTCAGCGCGCCCTTGGCTTCGATCCCCTTCTTGCCAATAAACGCCTCTTTTCCCATCTTCACGCCAAAGCCCAGGCCGGTCTCGAGCGGGTCGATCGTTTCATCCATTTCATGTCCGTAGAGCGGCATCCCGGCTTCCAGACGCAGGGTATCGCGTGCGCCCAGGCCGCAGGGAATCAGCCCTTCCGGCTTTCCGGTTTCCAACAGCAGGTTCCAGAGCTTCGGGGCGTCCTCGTTCGAGAGGTAGATCTCGTATCCATGCTCGCCGGTATAGCCGGTCTGGGAGATCAGGCAGTCGAACCCGCCTACCTTCCCCTGCCGCACAAAGCTGTAATATTTCGCCGGGATATCCTCGGCCGACGTGAGCTTTTCCAGAATCGCTTTGGCGTTCGGCCCCTGTAGGGCAAGCTGCGCCACGCGATCCGAAATATCCTCAATCGTGCACTCTCCGAACAGGTGCTCCTTCATCCACGCGACATCTTTGTGGCGGTTGGACGCATTCACTACGATCAGATAGCTTTCCGCGGTAATCCGATAAACAATCAGGTCGTCCACCACGCCGCCATCCTCGTAACACATCACACTGTAGCGGACCTGCCCGTCATACATATTGGTAAAATCATTGGTCAGCAGGTGGTTCAGGTTCGCCAGCGCATCCCTGCCCTTATAGATCACCTCACCCATGTGGGAAACATCGAACAGCCCTGCTTTGGTGCGGACCGCCATATGCTCCTCGATCACGCCTGTGCCGTACTGTACCGGCAGCAGATAGCCCGCAAACGGGACAATCTTGCCGCCATATGCGGCGTGGCAGTCATAGAGTGGTGTTTTCAGTTCCAACTTGCATCCCTCTTTCCTTTCCGATTTTGCTGCGCCATATAAAAAACGGAGACGTACTCGTTTTACCCGTAGTACGCCCCCGTCATTCATACCTGAAAGATTCTCCTCGCAATGAGGATTGCTTCTTCGGTGCCAGACAGCCTTGCCCAGCTTTCCAGAGTTTCGTCCGAATCCGGTTCTTTTGCCTGAGAGTTTATCGCGACTTCACCTTCGGCGCCGCATTGAAGCGGTCTCTCCCGGACCCATCTTCCGAAAAATATTCAGTTTGATTACCGCTAGTATACCGGCTTCACCCGTTTTTGGCAACCCCCTTTTCAAAATTTCTGCAAAAAGCCCAAATTTATTTTCTCTTTCCAGGCATTTTGAACAAATATGGGGATTCCAAATCTTTTCAGGCTTTCAAACTCTGGATCGTCTCCCAGACCTCCTCCAGAACCGGTACACCGTTTTCGATGTTTTCCCTGCGGGTCACCAGCTCGAGTTCTCCCGGATAAAAGATTTTTCCGTCCGGCGTGGTCGGTTCAGCCGTTTTGATGTCCTCCACAACCGTTTTGATGATGTTGTCGGTGAGCGCTGCAGTGTTCATATGCCTGGGATCAATCGCAATCATCACCTGTGACAGCCCAACTTCTTCGGTATATTTCCGGCCGATGTCGGTGACGGTGTTGGCCCCTGACAGGATCGCTGCCACCAGATCGAGCGCGATCGAAAGCCCGCTGCCCTTCCAGTAACCGATCGTCAGAACACGCTGGGTCTTTTCGATTTCGGCGGGATCGGTGGTGATGTTGCCTTCGCTGTCCCAGCCGCCCGGAACCGGGAGCTGTTCCCCTTTCATCCGGGCCATCTCGATCTTCCCATACGCAAACTGGCTCATCGCGCAGTCGATCACCACATGTTTTCCCTCGCTCTGCGGAACCGAGAGGATAAACGGGTTGTTTCCGATCTTTGCTTCCTTGCCGCCCCATGCCGGGGTATTGGGCATCGTGTTAGTCCAGCAGATTCCCACACAGCCCCGGTCCGCAGCCTGCCACCCATAGGCGCCGCCCCGCATCCAGTGATTGGTGTTGCCGATCGCCACGATGCCGATTCCATGTTCCTGCGCTAGCTCGCATGCCCGGTCCATCGCGAGTCGGGCGTTGGCATTCCCGAGACCCATATGCCCATCCCAGCGCTCGAAACCGCCCATTTTTGCGGTGCACTCGGGTTTTGCTTTCCCATCCACCACCCCTTTGTCCAGGTAGCTGATGACCCGGGGGAACCGGTTGACGCCATGGCTATAGACGCCATCCACACTGGTATCCGTAAAATTCTGGGCGGCAGCCTCCGCAATCACCGGATCGACCCCACGTCCAAGCAGGATTTCCTGAAAGGTTGCCTTTAATTCCTGTGCCGGGATACGCATTTTGCAACACTCCTTCTTAAAAAATCATCTAAAATATCGTTCGCAGTTTTTATGAAAGCGCTTTTCTATAATCAGTATAGCAAATCTCTTTCAAAAGTCAAGATGCTCCTATTGCCCTTTCTCTAATTTGTCATAATTTATAATTCTAATGTTATTTCAAGCGTTTTAATAGTGCAAAAAGCTGCAATCCAATCAAATCTTTCGATTGGATTGCAGCTTTATTTTTAAAAAATATAAAAAAGCGCTTTTATGAGCTTCTTCCAAGCACAAGCTGCGGCTGCACCACCATAGAGGCATAATGCTCCCCTTTTCGGATCAGCGTCTCCAAAAGCTGCACGCTCAGCCCTCCCACCAGTTCAGCTTTGTTGTCAACCGTAGTCAGCTCCGGTTCACAGACCTTTGCATAATCAGAATGGTTGAAACCGGTCACCGCAATCTCTTCCGGCACCTTGATCCCCGCACATTTTAAGCCTTTGAGCACGCCAACCGCAGTCAGGTCCTCCCCACAGACGATCGCGCTGACCTCCACTTCCGAATCCAGAAGCCGCTGCACCGCCTGCATTCCGCCCTGTAGGCCAAATTCGGTCTCCCGGATATGCGACGCCCCGTCCAGCCCCAACCGTTTCATCGTTTCCAGAAAGCCGGCCTGCTTGCGCTGTGCACTGTCTGTATCCATGTCCTTCAGATAAAAAATCTCCCGATGGCCCTTCTGGTAAAGGTGGTCAACCGCCAAGGAGATTCCCAAACGATCGTCCACCAGAACCGAGTAGCAGCCGGGCAGATTCAGCTGACCGTTCGCCACCACAACCGGTGTATGCTTCAACAGGGACGCGACCCGCTCATCCAGCTCGATCCGGTTGAAGATCGAGCCTACCAGGACCACACCATCCACCTGCTTGCTGGTGACAACATCCAGATACTGTACCGCCTCTTCCAGGTCTCCGCCAGTGTTGCAAAGCTGGACATTATACCCCCGTTTGCTGAATTCCCGCTCAATCGTATAGGCAATACGCGAATACTGCGGCACCCGCACATCGACTGTCAGGATCGCCACTGTTTTCATCGATTTGGAAACCATCCCCCGCGCAATCCCGCTTGGGACATAGTCATATTTTTTGAGAATTTCCTCCACCTTACAGCGGGTCTCCTCATTGACATTCTCTTTCTTGTTCAATACCCGTGAGACCGTAGAGATCGAAACCCCGGCTTCTTTCGCAATATCGTAAATATTCATCTTTTTTCCGCCCCTCCTTCTATGCAAAATGGTTGAAAGCCCTTTCAAAATTGTATCCGTTTTAGCGGCAGCTGTCAAGATTTTTGCAGAAGAACGAGCTGCCTCACCGATGGCACAAAACCGGTTGTTCCTTCTTGCTTTCTGTATGAGCCGCCAAACATCCCTTGGAATTTTCGTCCAATATACCTATTGAATTTGCACAAATAATTTTATTAAAATAGATTGTATAAAATGACAAAACTCGACAGATTGGTGGTGATTTTTTGGACTACATCGCTCACTATCGCGAACAGGACCAGGTTGCGCAAACGGTAAAAGAACATCTGGACGGAACCGCAAAGCTCGCTGAAAGATTTGCAGCCCCTTTCCAGAGCAGCGAGCTTGCAGGGCTTTGCGCCCGGATGCACGATATGGGGAAATATTCCGAAGCCTTTCAAAAACGTATCCGGGGCGGGAAGCTGCGTCCGGACCATTCAACAGCCGGCGCGCAGGCGCTTTTCCGGCAAAATCCGAAGATCGGAAAGCTGCTCGCTTATTGTGTGGCGGGGCACCATGGCGGGCTGCCGGACGGCGGGGATCAGGCCGATACCGAAGCTGACACCACCCTGGCAGGGAGGCTGCTGCGGAAACTGGAGCCTCACGACGCTTTTTTTGCCGAGAATGACCTGCCCGCTATTCCCACGCAGCCGTTCGCGCTCCAACCCGCCTCCCGTAAGTCGATCGGCTTTACCCTTTCCTTCTACATCCGGATGCTCTACTCCTGCCTGGTGGATGCAGACTTTCTGGATACCGAGCGGTTCCAGTCGAATGGCACTATTGACCGGGAAATCCCCTCTGATCTGGAGCTGCTGTCGCATAGGCTCGACCAAAAATTAGAAACATTCGGGCACAGTGGCCGGCCGATCGACCAGAAACGGTGCGCCATCCTGCGGGACTGCATCGACGCTTCCGTCCATCCACGCGGGCTGTTCAGCCTGACTGTACCGACCGGCGGCGGAAAAACCCTTTCTTCCCTCGCTTTCGCGCTCCGCCATGCCCTGAAAAACGGTTTGGATCGGGTCATCTATGTGATTCCCTATACCTCGATCATCGAACAGAATGGAGCTGTTTTTTCCGAACTATTGGGAGCGGAATCGGTATTGCAGCACCATTCCAACTTTGACTTTTCCGCTGACGACGAACACGGAATCCTGAAAAAGCAGAAACTTGCTTCCGAAAATTGGGATGTGCCGCTGATTGTGACCACCAATGTCCAGTTTTTTGAATCCCTCTTCTCCAACCGCCCCTCCCGCTGCCGCAAGCTGCACAACATTGCCAACAGCGTGATCCTGTTCGATGAGGCACAGATGCTTCCCACCGAATATCTGCGTCCCTGCACACAGGCGATCTCCGAACTGGTGCGCAACTACCGGTGTACTGCTGTCTTATGCAGCGCGACCCAGCCTGCGCTTGGCCGTTTTTTCCCTCCCAGTGCAATACAGGAAATCTGTAAGGATACCGACGGCCTTTACCGGTTCTTCCAGCGGACCCGGATGGCGCTCCGCGGAGAACTCTCAAATGACACCCTCTGCGAGGAGCTGCAAAGGCTTTCACAGGTGCTTTGCATCGTCAATACCCGTTCCCATGCGCGGGCGCTCTATCACGCCGTTGGCGGCAGCGACTCTTTTCACCTCTCTACACTGATGTGCCCCATCCACCGCAAAGCGGTCATTGATGAGATCCGTCGAAGGCTGCGCGCAGGGACCGACTGCCGGGTCTTTTCCACCCAGCTCATCGAAGCGGGCGTGGACGTGGACTTCCCCGTCGTCTACCGCGCGATGGCTGGGATAGATTCGCTCGTGCAGTCGGCTGGGCGCTGCAACCGTGAGTACAGGCACTCGGTCGGCGATGTATTCGTTTTTGAACCGGAACCTGCCTACCAGCCCCGTTCACACTCCTTGCGGCGTCCGGCTGAACTGGCACGTAATATCCTCCAAAAGCATCCCGATCCCCTTTCCCTCGAGACGATTCACACCTACTTCACCCGGCTTTATGAGGTCTCCGGGGACGATAGCCTGGATATAAAAGATATCTGCCGCAAACTGGAAGCGAGTGTGACCGCATACAGTTTTCCCTTTTCTGAGATTGCACGATCGTTCGAGCTGATCGGGCAGGCTACCCGTCCGGTTGTGATCCCATTCGATCAGCGGGCTGAACAGCTCATCGCCAAACTGCGCAGCGGTCCCCCACAGCGCGACCTCATCCGCGCGATGCAGCCTTATACAGTTTCGGTCTATGAACCGGAATACCGGGCACTTCAGGCGGATGGGAAGCTGGAACAGCCCTGCGACGGATTGTCCATACTCGCCGACCCGGAAGGGTATCATCCGCAAACCGGTCTGATTCTGTCGGAGGGTTCCGGCGGACAGGGCATCTTTTTCTGAAAGGAAGTGGTCTTTTGGGCTATGGAATCAAGCTGGAAGTCTGGGGCGATTATGCGCTTTTCTCCCGTCCGGAGATGAAGGTCGAGCGGGTGAGTTACGACATAATTACCCCTTCCGCCGCGCGCGGTATTCTGGACGCAATCTATTGGAAACCTGCAATCCGCTGGGTGATCGACCGCATCCAGGTGTGCAGTCCGGTTGTTTTCACCAATATCCGGCGCAACGAGGTCAGCTCCAAACTCTCACACAGTACCGCCTGGTCGGTGATGAACGGTTCCCGAAAACCGCTCTATATCAACACCTCAGCGGACATCCAGCAGCGTGCTTCCCTGCTGCTGCGCAACGTCCGCTATCTGATCGAAGCGCACTTCGAGATGACCGACAAGGCCGGCGAGCGGGACGACGAGAAAAAGCACTATAATATTGCGCTGCGCCGGATGCGGGAAGGGCAATGCTTCCACCAGCCCTGCCTGGGCTGCCGGGAGTTCCCCGCACAGTTCCGGCTGGTCGAAGATGATCCGCCGGCCCCGCTCCCCGAAACCCGCGATCTGGGTTACATGCTCTACGACATGGACTTCAGAGATCCGGAAAATATCCAGCCGATCTTTTTCCGGGCGCGGATGGAGAACGGTGTGGTCGATCTGACCGACTGTGAGGTGGTACGATGATTCTGCAATCGCTCCTTCGGTATTACGAAATTCTCGCGGACGATCCCGAAAGCGGGATCGCGCGTCCGGGCTGGGCGTATGTCAAAGTTTCGCTGATCGCCTCCCTCTCCCCCGAAGGGGAGCTGCTCGGCCTGATCCCCTGTAAAATCCAGCAGCAGCGCGGGAAAAAGCTGGCCGAGGTCCCGCAGTTGATGCTGATGCCCGAACCGGCGAAAAAAGCATCAGGGGTGCGCGCCAACTTTCTTTGTGAAAACGCAGAATACGTCTTTGGTTTGGATACCAAAGGCAGGCCGGAACGCACCCGGAGATGTTTCGAAGCATTCCGGGAAAAACATCTGCGGCTCCTCGGGCCGCTCGAAGTCCCGGAAGCCAGGGCGATCTGTAGATTTGTCTCCCGCTGGAACCCGGATACCGCCGCACAGCACCCGCTATTGCAGTCCAGCCTTGATGATCTGTCTGCCGGGGCCAACATCGCCTTCCAGCTTGAGGATGGCAGACTGCTCCACAAGGTGCCGGAAATACAGGCAGCATGGGAAGCCGACCGGGAGGCTGGCAGCAGCACTGTGCGAGGACAATGCCTTGTCAGTGGGGAGCTGCGTCCGATCGCGCGCCTGCATCCCAGTATCAAAGGAGTGCAGGGGGCGCAGGCGGTTGGGGCTTCGATCGTCTCGTTCAATGCACGTGCCTACGAATCCTACGGTAGGGAGAATGGACAGGGATTGAATGCGCCGGTCAGCGAGTATGCTGCATTCGCCTACACGACGGTGCTGAACCGCCTGCTCGCCGACTCCGCCTATCGGATGCGGCTCGGGGACGCAACCGTCGTCTACTGGGCAGAAGCGCCCGGCACCGCTTATCAGGAGGTCTCTCAGCTGTTTATGAATCCGCCGATGGATGAGGGGGGAACCAATGCGGTGCAGGACACCGCCACCGAATCTATGATTGGACGGGCGATCGGAAAGGTCGCTTCCGGGCTGCCGGTCGCCTCCGCTTTTCACCTTGATCCCAATGTGCAGTTCTGCATCCTCGCGCTCTCTCCCAATTCGGCGCGGCTTTCTGTGCGTTTTTTCCTGCGGGACAGCTTTGGAAATTTCCTGGAGCGGATCACCGCCCATTATCGGGACTTGCAGCTTGCACATGCACCGTTTGAGCCAGAGGTGTTCCCCCCATGGAAGCTGCTGGCAGAAACCGTTTCTCCCGCTTCCCGGGACAAGTCCGCTTCCCCGCTGCTCTCCGGCGCGGTGATGCGTGCGATCCTCACCGGTTCCCCTTACCCCGAATCACTCGCTTCGGCAATCCATCTGCGCATCCGCGCGGAACATGAGGTCAGTTATTACAAGGCGGCGATCTTAAAAGCCTGCCTTCTCCGCAAACGTCTCAAACCATCTGATCGGGAGGTATTGACTGTGTCACTCAACGAACAATCCACCAACAAAGCCTATGTGCTCGGGCGGCTGTTCTCCGTATTGGAAAAGGCCCAACAGGACGCCAGTCCCGGGATCTGCACCACCATTCGGGACCGCTATTTTGCTTCCGCCTGTGCCAACCCTTCTTCGGTCTTTCCAACCCTCCTACGGCTCTCAATGGCGCATATTTCCAAGGCAGAGTACGGCACGACCAGCTATAACAGGATTGACAGCCTGCTCGGCAAACTGGAGGTAACGGATGATCCGTTTCCGGCGCAGCTTTCGCTTGACGAACAGGGCATCTTCATCCTTGGGTACTACCATCAAAATCGTGCTAATTATGCCAAAGCTGAGAAGAAAGAGGAGGAACAGCAACTATGAGTGAAGCCATTAAAAATCGATACGAATTTATCATCCTGTTCGATGTAGAGAACGGCAATCCCAACGGCGATCCGGATGCAGGCAACCTGCCGCGCGTCGATGCAGAGACCGGACATGGCCTTGTAACCGATGTATGCCTCAAACGCAAGATCCGCAACTATGTCGAGACCGTAAAAGAGAGTACACCTGGTTTTCAAATCTACATCAAAGAGAACGTTCCCCTCAATACCAGTGACCAGAAAGCGTTTGCACATGAAGGGGTGGAGGAATCCCAGCTCAAGGAGCTGAAAAAAGACCGCCCTAATATTGATGCGGCGATCCGGGACTATATGTGCCGGGAGTTTTATGACATACGCACCTTTGGCGCGGTAATGACCACCTTCGTGAAAGCAAAACTAAACTGCGGTCAGGTACGCGGCCCGGTACAGATCGGATTTGCGCGCAGCATCGACCCGATCTTCTCCAAAGAGGTGACCATTACCCGTGTTGCGATCACAACCGAAGAGGATGCACTGAAAAAAGGGACCGAGATGGGCCGCAAATACATTGTTCCGTATGCGCTCTACCGCGCGGAAGGATATGTCTCGGCCAACCTTGCCCGCAGATTTACCGGTTTCTCGGAGGAGGACCTGGAACTGCTTTGGGAAGCGATCATCAACATGTTCGAGCACGATCACTCAGCCGCGCGCGGCAAGATGGCGGTGCGGGAGCTGATCGTCTTCCGCCACGAGAGCGAACTGGGCAATGCGCCTTCCCACAGACTGTTCGATCTGGTGCAGGTGCACCGCCGTGAGGGCGTACAGGCTCCTCGGGCCTATACCGATTATGAGGTACGGATTGATGAGGCCGCAGTGCCGGCCGGCGTCACCTGTATCCGCAAGGTCTGACATGGAGTATCGGGAAGAAGACTTTCTCAGTCTGTCCGGATTACAGCATTTTTCCTTCTGTCGGAGACAATGGGCGCTGATCCATATTGAACAGCAGTGGCAGGAGAACCTTCGCACCGTCGAGGGGGCTCTTCTGCACCAGAAAGCCCACGGCCCATTCGTCACCGAGAAGCGAGGCGATCTGCTGATCTCCCGTGGGATGCCAGTTTTCTCACGTTCCCTCGGGGTCAACGGTGTATGTGATGTGGTCGAATTGCGTGCCGCTCCGGATGGTGTGCCAATCGCCGGACGGGACGGACGCTATCTGCCCATGGCAGTAGAGTATAAACGCGGTTCCCCGAAAGAGGACGATTGCGACCGGCTCCAAGTCTGCTGCCAGTCGCTCTGTCTGGAGGAGATGTTTGGATGTGAAATTCCAGAAGCAGCTCTCTATTATGGGGAAACTGGGCGCCGCACCCGTGTTCCCTTGGGAGAAGACCTGCGCTGTCGGGTACGGGAGATGCTCAATGAAATGCATACGCTGTTTTCCCGCCGGTACACCCCCAAGGTCAAGCCTGCAAAACACTGCAACGCGTGTTCCCTGAAAGAACTTTGCTTACCCAAACTTTATCGGAAAAGCTCGGTCCAACCCTATCTCCAAAGATATTTATGATTGAAATGCCCCAAAAGGATCCAACCATTTTTTTGCGGCAGCGGCCTTTTGGACGCAGTCGCAAAAGGCCGCTGTTTCACATCACATGATCAACAAACACGCTGCATACTTGCAGGCAATACCTGCCGCTCAAAAATAAAGTCATTTTTTAAGCAGGCTGACCATATAGGAGGAACCATCATGAGAAAGCTGGGCAATACCCTTTATGTTACCCTGCCGGACGTCTACCTGTCTCTGGACGGGGAAAACATCGTTGTCCTGCAAGATGGTAAGGAAGTGAGACGGATTCCCCTGCACAATCTGGAAAGCATCCTGGTGTTTGGCTATACAGGTGCAAGCCCTGCCCTGATGGGTGCCTGTGCCCGGCGTGGAATCGCGCTGTCCTTCTTCACACCCAGTGGGAGGTTTCTCTCCCGGGTGACCGGGGAAGGTCACGGAAATGTGGTACTTCGCAAAACCCAGTATCGCATTTCGGATGATGAGCAGCAGAGCCTTGGGATTGCGCGGTCATTTCTGTTTGGAAAACTCCACAACTCCCGCTGGGTACTTGAACGGGCGATGAGGGATCATCCGATGCGTTTGGATGCCACCAAGGTGGATCGTGCTTCCGGATTTTTGAAAAATGCGCTGGGGCAGCTCTCCCAAGCGCAAAATTTGGAACAGCTGCGCGGTGTGGAAGGAGAAGCTGCTTCCCGCTATTTCTCCGTCTTTGACGAGCTGATCCTGCAACAGAAGGATTCCTTTTCGTTTTCGTCCCGCAGCCGCCGTCCACCTCTCGACCGGGTAAACGCGCTGCTTTCATTCACTTACTCCTTACTAGCGCACGATGTTTCTTCCGCGCTGGAGTCGGTGGGTCTCGATCCTTACGTCGGGTTCCTGCACAGGGATCGCCCTGGCCGTACCTCCCTCAGTCTCGACTTGATGGAAGAATTCCGCTCGGTAATCGCTGACCGGTTTGTCCTGTCAATTATCAATAAAAAACAGATCAAGGCAACCGGATTCACTGAAAAGGAGAACGGCGCAATCCTGATGGATGATGATACCCGTCGATCTGTCCTCAACGCATGGCAGCTCAGAAAGCAGGAGCTGTTGACACATCCATTTTTAGAAGAAAAAATACCGTGGGGACTTGCCCCGTATATTCAGGCGATGTTGCTCGCCCGCTATCTCCGCGGAGATTTGGATGGGTATCCCCCATTTTTCTGGAAGTAGGTGATCTCTATTGTTGGTATTGATAACCTATGATGTCAACACCCAGACATCAGCCGGACGAAAGCGGCTTCGTCAAGTAGCCAAACAGTGTATAAACTATGGACAGCGTGTCCAAAATTCCGTGTTTGAATGTCATATGGATGCCGCTCTTTGTCGGTCAGTCCAGCAAAAATTAATATCGCTCATTGACCCGGAAACCGATAGTCTGAGATTTTATTATCTTGGAAACCAATATAAAAAGAAAGTCGAACATATTGGAGCCAAAGCCAGTTTTGATGTAAACGATCCTCTGATTCTGTAAAATTCGAGTCCCGTTCAAACAGTGCGAATGTTAAGCACACAGAAAATCCTCTGGGATTCGCACCACAAATATTCCGTCTGCCATTCACAAACAAAAAGTTTTCTAACGGTTCCCTTTCTTTATTTATCTAAAAGACTCATAATATTTTATGTTTATCACAAAGAACGCTCTTCTGTTTTGTGTTTTTTTGCTGTCGCGCTCCTCGCGGAGCGCGTGGATTGAAATCGCACACCTGGAAGATAATTTGCACCTGCTGCAAGTCGCGCTCCTCGCGGAGCGCGTGGATTGAAATCCATAAAGAAGATATTGAGGATAATCTATCCGTGTCGCGCTCCTCGCGGAGCGCGTGGATTGAAATTACAAAGGGGGCTTTTGCTTCGTCAATGACAAGCCGGTCGCGCTCCTCGCGGAGCGCGTGGATTGAAATCGTAGAAATGGACCTTGCAAAGCTCAAAAATGTACCGGTCGCGCTCCTCGCGGAGCGCGTGGATTGAAATTATGAACAGGTGCGAACGGTGCGGAAAGGCCGTGTCGCGCTCCTCGCGGAGCGCGTGGATTGAAATCGTAGAAATGGACCTTGCAAAGCTCAAAAATGTACGTCGCGCTCCTCGCGGAGCGCGTGGATTGAAATTTTGATGAAGTGAACGCAAATTTGTCGGAACGCATGTCGCGCTCCTCGCGGAGCGCGTGGATTGAAATCCCAGCTACACGATCACGGAAATAAAGCCGGAATGTCGCGCTCCTCGCGGAGCGCGTGGATTGAAATCCGGTATCCACGCCCAGCATGAACAGGTTTACCCGTCGCGCTCCTCGCGGAGCGCGTGGATTGAAATCGTCAATACATGGCGTGTCCCCGCTTTTAATCTGTCGCGCTCCTCGCGGAGCGCGTGGATTGAAATGATGCAGAAGGACAAATGACGGCGGAAATTGGGGTCGCGCTCCTCGCGGAGCGCGTGGATTGAAATCAGCCGCAGCCGTGGGCTTCCAGAACTTCCATGGTCGCGCTCCTCGCGGAGCGCGTGGATTGAAATCCCGATGCCAGCGACAGCAGCCATAGGAGTTCCAGGTCGCGCTCCTCGCGGAGCGCGTGGATTGAAATCGAAAGATCCCATTCAGAACACCCGGTAACATGGGTCGCGCTCCTCGCGGAGCGCGTGGATTGAAATCCCGCTGACCTATGAGGAATGGAAGGAAGAAAACGGTCGCGCTCCTCGCGGAGCGCGTGGATTGAAATCGCCGGGCCGCATCAAGGAATGTCAAACATTATGTCGCGCTCCTCGCGGAGCGCGTGGATTGAAATCGCCGCTGAAATATATCCTTGTCACAGAATACGGAGTCGCGCTCCTCGCGGAGCGCGTGGATTGAAATCTTCCTGGTGGTATGACGATCATAGCTGCTGGCATGTCGCGCTCCTCGCGGAGCGCGTGGATTGAAATTTTTGACATTATAGGCGCTGTCTCCGGATGTATGTCGCGCTCCTCGCGGAGCGCGTGGATTGAAATAGAATTGCTGTTGCGATGTTTCCGGCGATTTGTGGTCGCGCTCCTCGCGGAGCGCGTGGATTGAAATAATCTTCTCGAATGTATCGTAACATGCGCGCAGGGTCGCGCTCCTCGCGGAGCGCGTGGATTGAAATATTTCGTACGATTCGTGGGACAAGATCGACGGGCGTCGCGCTCCTCGCGGAGCGCGTGGATTGAAATGGGCAACTCTCCATGGATAATCTAATTAAGTACAGTCGCGCTCCTCGCGGAGCGCGTGGATTGAAATCCGGAAGAACTTGAGGAACCAGAAGAATCTTTGCGTCGCGCTCCTCGCGGAGCGCGTGGATTGAAATGAGATACCGCACCATCGAGATTGTTTTTCCCGCGTCGCGCTCCTCGCGGAGCGCGTGGATTGAAATAATCTCTATGGATGCCAGCGGAAGGGCTGGTTGCCGTCGCGCTCCTCGCGGAGCGCGTGGATTGAAATTATTGAAAAAGAGTGTCCTAAATCATCGGTAAAAAAGTCGCGCTCCTCGCGGAGCGCGTGGATTGAAATACTGTTTCCGCATTGAGCAGACAGACGATCTGACCGGTCGCGCTCCTCGCGGAGCGCGTGGATTGAAATTCAAATCAGTCAGCAGCGTAAGCAGCGTGTCAAGAGTCGCGCTCCTCGCGGAGCGCGTGGATTGAAATGTATTGTTGGATGTCCATGATGATCTATGGATATGGTCGCGCTCCTCGCGGAGCGCGTGGATTGAAATCCGAAAGGATGAGTTTGTACCGGGCCTTGTCCCCCGTCGCGCTCCTCGCGGAGCGCGTGGATTGAAATAAGACTTAGGTAGCAGCCTACCAATACGAGACGCGTCGCGCTCCTCGCGGAGCGCGTGGATTGAAATATTGCTATGGCAAGCCGCACCGGGGGCAGCTTCGGGTCGCGCTCCTCGCGGAGCGCGTGGATTGAAATCTATTTCTTTTCCAGGTGCCGCCACAGCACCGGGTCGCGCTCCTCGCGGAGCGCGTGGATTGAAATCCGGAAGCGCTGCTCTCCCAGATCAGCCAACAGGTCGCGCTCCTCGCGGAGCGCGTGGATTGAAATATTACCCTACTCTTAAATATATGCAACACGCCAAGTCGCGCTCCTCGCGGAGCGCGTGGATTGAAATACCAAAGAGCGAAGCGCCATCGAAACCGTTAATGGTCGCGCTCCTCGCGGAGCGCGTGGATTGAAATTATGGATGATGGGATTTATATTATTACAGTCCCCGAAGTCGCGCTCCTCGCGGAGCGCGTGGATTGAAATCGGAACATGCTCAAAATTTTTTGGAATCTGCTGGGTCGCGCTCCTCGCGGAGCGCGTGGATTGAAATTAGTAGCACTCCGGATGCTACCGCTGGCCTTGAGTCGCGCTCCTCGCGGAGCGCGTGGATTGAAATTTAGCCATACTGCTTCTGGACGTCAACCAAGCCTCGTCGCGCTCCTCGCGGAGCGCGTGGATTGAAATCGCTGGGTTCGGCGGCATATCGGTAACGCGGTTTGTCGCGCTCCTCGCGGAGCGCGTGGATTGAAATTTTTGGGTAATCTGGATACCATGCAGGTCTTGTGGTCGCGCTCCTCGCGGAGCGCGTGGATTGAAATTTTACAGGGACACCTGCAAGCAGGGCGGTGGCCGTCGCGCTCCTCGCGGAGCGCGTGGATTGAAATCTTCGGGAAGCGTACCTGGTGAAGTATGGGCAGCAGGTCGCGCTCCTCGCGGAGCGCGTGGATTGAAATATCGTATTGGGCTTTATTGGGGTTGTCCAAGTGTGGTCGCGCTCCTCGCGGAGCGCGTGGATTGAAATTATGTGCTGGTACATAAATACCCTTTGGGTATTGCACGTCGCGCTCCTCGCGGAGCGCGTGGATTGAAATATTCGATGAATATGTTGGCACCAAAAGCGATGGTAGTCGCGCTCCTCGCGGAGCGCGTGGATTGAAATTGCTTATGGAAGAGGCTACAAACCGGCAAAAGCGGAGTCGCGCTCCTCGCGGAGCGCGTGGATTGAAATTCTTTCCAGAGGTCAAACAGCTCCTGTAAGGTGGTCGCGCTCCTCGCGGAGCGCGTGGATTGAAATGTTTCTCTGGGATTATACGTCATACAGCGACATCGTCGCGCTCCTCGCGGAGCGCGTGGATTGAAATTCCACAATCGACAGTATATCATCTGCGCAGCTTATGTCGCGCTCCTCGCGGAGCGCGTGGATTGAAATTCAATCTGTAACTTTTACAGCTGGAACCGCTGGCGCGTCGCGCTCCTCGCGGAGCGCGTGGATTGAAATAGCCTTGCAGCACGGTCGAAGGATACAATCGACAGTCGCGCTCCTCGCGGAGCGCGTGGATTGAAATTCAATCTGTAACTTTTACAGCTGGAACCGCTGGCGTCGCGCTCCTCGCGGAGCGCGTGGATTGAAATATGCCAATGAAAACATACATGTGAATATTGAACTGGTCGCGCTCCTCGCGGAGCGCGTGGATTGAAATATTATTCTGTCGTTTCCAGGGTGATTTTGTGGAGTCGCGCTCCTCGCGGAGCGCGTGGATTGAAATATACCGATTTTCCGGGGCGATAACGCCCCGCCTTGTCGCGCTCCTCGCGGAGCGCGTGGATTGAAATAGCTACTGCTTTAGCAGTATCCCCTTTAACCTTGGTCGCGCTCCTCGCGGAGCGCGTGGATTGAAATATAGATAAGCCGTTGCCGGTAGCGGAACCCCTGTTGTCGCGCTCCTCGCGGAGCGCGTGGATTGAAATCCCTACTATGACAGGGTGGAAAATATTACGGTCAGCGGTCGCGCTCCTCGCGGAGCGCGTGGATTGAAATTGGGCTTGTAATCGTGACAGTAACCTTTGTAGCCAGTCGCGCTCCTCGCGGAGCGCGTGGATTGAAATACTCCGTGATCGACAAGACTGGGTGCGCCTCTGTCAGGTCGCGCTCCTCGCGGAGCGCGTGGATTGAAATAATTTTGCTCAGCTGGATAACGGGGTTCGCGGTGTCGCGCTCCTCGCGGAGCGCGTGGATTGAAATATCATGTTAAAGAATGTAGTGCGTTGGAATGGAAAGCGTCGCGCTCCTCGCGGAGCGCGTGGATTGAAATTCGCCAAGCGCGGAAAAAATTGCTCGCGATGACCGTCGCGCTCCTCGCGGAGCGCGTGGATTGAAATACTGGAGCTTGTCGGCGGCTCCGGCTCAACCTCCGTCGCGCTCCTCGCGGAGCGCGTGGATTGAAATTGCCATTCGCTTGGACGGTTGATGCCGAAAATGACCGGTCGCGCTCCTCGCGGAGCGCGTGGATTGAAATCGCTTTATAGCGTTCAACACAATTCATAACCATACGTCGCGCTCCTCGCGGAGCGCGTGGATTGAAATAAAATCCATAAGATAACGCCACATCGGAAATTTGCCTGTCGCGCTCCTCGCGGAGCGCGTGGATTGAAATTCCATATCCCAATGGATACAGTCTGGTGCAAATCGTCGCGCTCCTCGCGGAGCGCGTGGATTGAAATCAGCGTCTTGTTTTGTGGTTGGGAATGTGATTTCGTCGCGCTCCTCGCGGAGCGCGTGGATTGAAATCCCTTCGGGTGTTACAACAGGGCCCCTTTTATACGGAAAATAAAAAATTGCGAAAGAGGGACTTTCTCCTAAAAGCCTCTTTCATAACTCATTTTACACTTTCTACTATTTTTTATCCACAGAGAAGGAGGGCTTTTTATAACAAAAAAGCCCTCCAGAAACACTATGATTAAGTCATATGTCACACATATGGCTGGGTCAGGTATTATGATCACTTTGGTGAAATTGCTTGAGATTGCCGATCTTCTGCCTGCGTGCCTCCAGAATCTGTTCCACCTGCTCGAGTGAGAGATTCTGATTCACCATCAGCACCAGCAGATGATAGAGCAGGTCACAGATTTCTTCGGCAGTCTGCTCGTTCTGCCCATTTTTCGCGGCAATAATGACCTCGCTGCACTCCTCACCGCATTTTTTCAGGATCTTGTCAGTGCCCTTTTCAAACAGGTAGCAGGTATACGATCCCTCCTGCGGATGTGTGCGACGCTCCTGAATCACCTCGTACAGCCCGTTCAGCGTATCTGTCATTCGTCTGCTTCCTCCCAAATTTTTTTATAAAAACAGCTGTGCGCACCGGTATGGCAGGCATTGCCTGTCTGGAGTACCGTCACCAGCAGGGTGTCATCATCACAGTCCGCCCGCAGATCTACCACTTTTTGCCGGTGCCCTGAAGTCGCGCCTTTATTCCAAAGCTCCTGCCGCGACCGGCTGTAAAACCAAGTATACCCAGTTTCAAATGTCTTTTGCAGGCTTTCCCGGTTCATATAGGCGAGCATCAACACTTCCCCCGTCCCTGCTTCTTGTACAATCGCAGGGATCAGCTCCCCTTTTTGAAAATAACAGTCCAGTTCCATCTCTATCTCCTCACCGGAATCCCGCAGGCGTGCAGGTGTTCCTTGACCTGCCCAACCGTCAGCTCTCCAAAATGGAAGAGCGAGGCCGCAAGTGCGGCATCTGCACCGCTGCGCTCAAATACTTCCGAAAAATGTTCCAGCTTTCCACAGCCACCCGACGCGATCACCGGTATGCCGACCTTCGCTGTCACTGCGTTGAGCAGTTCGATGTCAAAACCGCTTCGGCAGCCATCGGTATCCATCGAAGTCAGCAGGATTTCCCCCGCGCCCAGACGTTCACACTCCTCCGCCCATACAACCGCATCCAGCCCTGTGTCGACCCGTCCGCCATTGATGACCACGGCAAACCCGCCATCCTCCCGCCGGCGCGCGTCGATCGCCGCCACGACGCACTGGTTTCCAAACCGTTCTGCGGCTTCGTGGATCAGCTGCGGATTGCGCACCGCCGCAGAGTTGACCGAAACCTTGTCCGCGCCTGCCCGCAGAATCTCCTGAAAATCCTCAACCGAGCGGATGCCGCCGCCGACCGTCAGCGGGATAAAGACATGCCGGGCGGTTTCGCGCACCACGTCAAGCATCGTCCCGCGTCCCTCATGGGTCGCAGTAATGTCAAGGAAGGTGATCTCATCTGCGCCCTGCCGGTCATACGCAATGGCGCATTCGACCGGGTCGCCGACCTCCCGAATCCCAACAAAATTGACCCCCTTGACCACCTTTCCGTCCCGTACATCCAGACAGGGGATGATTCGTTTTGCTAGCACCTCTGGTCACCTGCCATTTCTATCGCAGATTCGAGCGGCAGCGCCCCGGTATAAACTGCCTTGCCGCAGATAACGCCATAAAGCCCGAGCGACTTGCAGGCTTCCACATCCGCAAGACCGCTTACGCCGCCGCTGGCGATGATTTCGCAGGAAACCGCCCGGTTGAGGGCGCCTAGCTGCTCGAGATTAACCCCTGAGAGCGCACCGTCCCGGGAGATATCGGTATAAATCAGGTACCGGACGCCGATTCCCTCCATCCGCTTGGCCAGTTCCAGATAGTGGACTTCGCTGGTGTCCAACCAGCCCTCGGTCGCGACCATTCCGTTTTTGGCGTCGATCCCGACCGCAATCCGTTCCCCGAACCGTTTGACCGCCTGCTCCACCAGCTCCGGGTTTTTTACCGCCGCCGACCCAAGGATCACACGTGAGATACCGCTTTCCAGATAGGTTTCCACCGTTTCCAGCGTCCGGATGCCGCCGCCCAGCTCGACCTTTAGGCCGGAATGTTTTGCAATCTCCAAAAAAAGGGCGGTATTTTTTGCGCGGGCCTCTTTGGCACCGTCCAGATCGACCATATGGACCCACGCAGCGCCCGCTTTCCGGAACTGCGCCGCAGTTTCCTGCGGGCTGTCCGCAACCTTGTGCGCGGTGGAAAAATCCCCCTGATATAGCCGCACACATTCGCCATTTTGAATATCAATCGCAGGTAAAATAATCATTCGCATAACCTCACAAACTGGGAAAGGATCGCAAGCCCCTCTTCCCCGCTCTTTTCCGGATGGAACTGCGCGCCGTAAATGTTCCCTTTGCACACCAGGGCGGGAATCCGCTCCCCATACAGGGTGGAACAGGAGATGTATTTCTCGTCCGTTTCGGCGCAGTAGGAATGTACAAAGTAGACATAGCTGCCTTCATGCAGCCCTTCTGTCAGCGGACAGGGATGCAGGATCGAGAGGTCATTCCAGCCCATATGCGGGATTTTGCATCCGGGCGCATGAATCGGGCGCACGATCCCCGGCAGCAGACCCAGCCCCTGCACCTCTTCAAACTCATAGCCCTTCTCGAACAGCAGCTGCATCCCGAGACAGATGCCCAGAAACGGTTTCTGCCCGGCCAGCTCCCGAATCACCGGGACCAGACCTGTCTCTGTCAGACGCCGCATTGCGTCCGGAAACGCGCCCACCCCGGGCAGGATCAACCCATCCGCCTGCCGCAGCAGGTCCGGGTCACTGGTGACGGTATGCGCGGCCTCCAGCGCGTCCAATGCATTGCACACGCTGAACAGGTTGCCGGCGCCGTAATCAATAATCGCGATCATCTGTTATAAAACACCTTTCGAAGAGAGTATGCCGCCCTCTGTGCGGGCTGATGCACCCTTGAGCGCATGAGCAAATGCTTTAAAGACCGCCTCGATCTTGTGATGGTCGTTTTCCCCATAAAGCACCCGCAGATGCAGGGTCAGGCCCGCATGGACCGCCACTGCGCGGAAAAATTCCCCGGTCATGCAGCAGTCGAACCCGCCGACCGACGGGTTCGCAAACGGACAGTCGAATACCAGATATGGACGCCCGCTCACATCCAGTGCACAAAACGCAAGCGATTCATCCATTGGAAGGTAAAAACTCCCGTATCGTGCAATCCCGCTTCGGTCGCCTAAGCAGGCCGCGAGTGCCTGTCCCAGAACGATCCCGACGTCCTCGACTGTATGATGACAGTCAACTTCCAGGTCGCCCTTCATCTCGAGCGACAGGTCCGCCCCGCTGTGAACGGCGAATGCATGAAGCATATGGTCAAAAAATCCGATCCCCGATCCACCGGAAAACTGCCCACTCCCATCCAGAACCAGGGACAGGGAAATGTCGGTTTCCCCGGTCGCCCGGCGAATTTCCGCCTTTCTCATCGCTACCCCTCCTCAAGTCAAAATCTGCCGGAGTGCTTCCAGCAGGGTGTCTGTTTCCGCCTCACTGCCTGCGGAAATCCGCAGATAGGGTGGCATATAGCGCAGTGCGATCCCCCGTTTGCCCGCCTGCTCGAACACCCTCCGCGGGTCGGCAAACCGGGCAAACACAAAGTTTGCGCAGCTCTCGACCACTTCCAGCAGGCCGCTCTTTTCCTCTGCGAGCCGTTTCATCTCCCGATAGAGGCGGTCGCGGGACTCCACGATTTGACGGGTACAGGCGCGCAGGTAGTCGGGGTTATCGAACAGCAGGCAGCCGATTGCCTGGGTCATACTGTTGACATTATAGGGCGGTTTTGCCGCCTTGAGCGCGATTGCAAGCGTGGGGTGGGAAACCGCAAAGCCCAGCCGGATCGCCGCCATCCCAAACGCCTTGGAACAGGTTTTCAGGACGATCAGATTATCGTACCTGTCAACAACATCCAGAATCGAACCGGTTGAAAAATCCATATATGCTTCGTCGATCACGACCAACCGGTCGGGCAGGCCCTCCACAATCCGGAGAACCGATTCCCGCGACGCTGAAAGCGAGGTCGGATTGCAGGGATTCGAGAGGATGACCAGCCGCACATCCCGCTCTCTGGCAAAGGCGACCAGCGCATCTGCATCGAGCGCGAGGGTCTCTGCGGGCTTCTCGAACACCTCAACCGACACACCCGCTGCCTGTGCATAAAATGCATACATCGAAAAATCCGGCTTAACGACCGCCATCCGATCCCCCGCCCCGGCAAACGAAGAGACAATCAATCCGATCAATTCGTCTGAGCCGTTCCCGGCTACCACGTTGGATGGACGGACCCCGAAAAAGGATGCAAACTTTTCACAGAGCGCGACGCAATGGGGATCGGGATACCGGTTGAACGGAATCCGCGCCACCGCATCGCCAATCTGCTGGAGCAGTTCGGGCGGCGGTGAAAGGAAGCTCTCGTTCGCGTCCAAACGGATCGGATAATCGCCCTCCAGCGGCGAATAGGGCACAAGATTCTGCAATTTTTCCGGCAGTTGATAAGCCATCTCTAAAACCTCACCTGAATCGAATTTGCGTGGGCTGTGAGCTGTTCCCGCTCGGCAATCCGCACGATGTCATCCCGCGCCTGTGCCAGTGCTTCCTTGGTATAGTAAAGGAAACTGGACTTTTTCAGGAAGCTGTCCACACCGAGCGGGGAGAAAAACCGCGCGGTTCCGGAGGTAGGCAGGACATGGTTGGGGCCTGCGTAGTAGTCTCCCAGCGGCTCGGGCGCGTACTGCCCGAGGAACAGACTGCCTACATTATCAATCCGGCCGATGTACTCGAGCGGGTTCGCGGTTGCGACCTCCATATGCTCGGGCGCAATCTGGTTCGCAAGATCGATCATCTCCTGCTCATTCCGGCAGAGGATGATTGCTCCATAAGTTTCCAGCGACCGCCGGATCACCTGCGCGCGGGAAAGCCCCGGAAGCTGGCGTTCCAACTCGTCCAGCGTCTCCTGCGCAATCCGTTCGCTGGTGGTCAGCAGAATCGACGAGGCCAGCTCGTCGTGTTCCGCCTGGCTCATCATATCCGCCGCGAGCCAGACCGGATTGGCGGTCTCATCCGCCGCAATCAGGATTTCACTGGGCCCTGCAACCATGTCGATATCAACCGTCCCATAGAGCAGTTTTTTGGCGGTCGCGACATAGATATTCCCCGGCCCGACGATCTTGTCCACCCTGGGGACCGTCTCGGTGCCATAGGCGAGCGCAGCGACCGCCTGTGCACCGCCGAGCAGGAATACCCGGTCAACCCCCGCAACCGCCGCTGCGGTCAGGATATCCGGGTTGGCGGTGCCGTCTTTGCGCGGCGGGGTCACCATGACAACCTCCCCGACCCCCGCAATCTTCGCCGGGATGCAGTTCATCAGCACCGAAGAAGGGTAGGACGCTGTACCGCCCGGCACATACAGACCGACCCGTTCGAGCCCCCGGACTCGCTGTCCCATGATCACGCCGCTTGTCTGGGTATCTACAAAACTCTGCTGAACCTGGTGGCGGTGGAAGGTGGAGATGTTCTCCATCGCCTTGAGCAGCGAGGAGACAAAATCCGGGTCTGCCGACGCCAATGAGCCAATGATCTGCTCCCGCTCCACCTCGAAGCAGTCGGGACACTGTCCGTCAAATCGGAGGGTACAGTCCCGCAGCGCCCGGTCCCCTCCTGTGCGCACCTCCTCGACGATCTGCGCAACGCTGGCGGTTACCTTCCGGTCTACCTCCATGCTGCGGCTGCGCATCGTCTCCAACACCTGTTTTTCCGCCGTCCCATCGGCTCTGGTTATTTTAAGCATCCTGTTTCCCTCCTGCCAGATAGCGTTCTATCTGGGTGATAAACGGTTCAATCTCCTGTTTGCGCAGCTTCAGGCTGGCGATATTGACGATCAGGCGGGCGCTGACCTCCATAATGGTTTCGGCGACCACCAGCCCGTTCTCCTTCAGGGTCGCGCCGGTTTCCACGATATCAACGATCGCATCCGAAAGCCCCAGAATCGGTGCAAGTTCGACCGATCCTTCGATCTTGACAATGTTGACATCCATATTTTTCTTCTCAAAAAAGGCTCGCGCGACGTTCACATACTTCGATGCGATACAGCGGGTGTGGTACCCCTCGTAAAAGTCCACCCCACGCGGCACCGCGAGCGCGAACCGGCAGCGCCCAAAGCCGAGATCCGCCACCTCATAAAAGGTGCCGCCCATCTCCATGATCGTGTCCTTGCCGACCACCCCGATATCGCAAACACCGTTTTCGACGTAGGTGACCACATCCGCAGCCTTTGCAAGCACAATTTCCAGATTGGTGCCCGCGACCGGCAGAATCAGCCTGCGCCCCTTTTCCCGCACCGCTGTGCAGTCGTAGCCGAGCTGCTCAAACAACGCGACGCTCTTTTCCTCCAGCCTGCCCTTCGTGAGGGCGATTCGAATTGGTTTCATCTGCATACCCTCCTCACAAAGTTTCCGGGTCAAGCTCCTGAATCCGGTCATCCACCAGATGGAGCCGGCGGATCCCGCGTTTGCGCGCATAGTCAGCCGCTGCATCAAGCTGGTCGAATACGCTGTTCTCCACTGTCAGCCCATCCCGGGTCAGCGACCGGATGTGGCTGATCGCCTGTGCCAGATGCCGGCTGTCCGAAAAGACAAGCACGTCCGGCAGATCCGATTCGGGCGGCGCCGAAACCGAAGCTGCGGCATCGACATTAAAAGCGAAGCCGGTCGCCGGGAGCGGCGCACCGAAATCGCTGATGAGGTTGTCGTACCGCCCGCCCGAGAGCACCGGCTCCCCAACCCCGTCAAAATAGCCGCGGAAGATCAGGCCGGTGTAGTATTCCGCCTGGTTCACCAACCCGAGGTCGATCAGCACCCGGTCCCCGAGGTCGAGGCTTTGCAGGTGCTCATAGACCGTCTTCAGGCTGTCGAGGCTTTCGGTCGCGCCGCCGTCACTGAACAGGCTGTACGCTTTTTCGAACACCTCTTCCCCTCCGAACAGGCGCGGCAGATATTTGAGCGCCGCTGCGGCAGGATTTTTCCCGAACGGTTCGAGCAGGTCTCCAAGAGCGGCATAGTTTTTCTGTTCGATACACTGACGGATCGCCTCTTTCTCCTCTGGGCTGGCTTCCAGATTCCCAATCAGTGCCTTGAAATATCCGATATGGCAAAGCTCGATCCGGAACCGTTCCCCGCCGATGTCCGAGAGCCCCGCTGCTGCCAGTTCGACCATCTCCAGATCACTGCGCAGGGAGCTGCTGCCGATCAACTCCACGCCTGTCTGGAACAGCTCGCTCGGCTTGCCGCGCATGTCGTAGGATACCCGGTAGACATTTCCACTGTAATAGAGCCGTACCGGCATCGGCATCCCAGTGAGCCGGGCAGCAGTCAGGCGGGCAATCGGGATGGTGCAGTCAGGGCGCATCACCATCAACCGGCCGCGGCTGTCGGTCATTTTATACATCGTCTCTTGCGGGAAGTGCGCCGCTGCCGAGCAGAACAGGTCGTAAAATTCCATCGACGGGGTGATGACCTCCCGGTAACCGCGCGAACGGAACATCGAGGTGAGACGCCCGGCCACCTGCGCACGAGAAACACACTCATCAAACAGCAGATCACGGGTCCCGTCCGGGGTGACCTTATCGTAACGCTTCATAAATCGTTCTCCCATCCTCTTGCTTTAGTTCGCTAATATATTAGCATACGAAAGATCATTTGTCAACCGCTTTTCACCCGGCCACTGCATAGGCTGCAATCGCAGCGAACAGCAGCATGGTGCAGAGGGTATGCAGCGAAAGAGCGGTCGAAAGGTACTCGCCGTCCTCCCCCACATCCGCGAACAGTGGGATGATAAACGGGGCCGGAAGCGCATACATCACCATCAGAGCAATTTGCAGGCTCCGGTCAAACGGAACGATATGGAAAATCAACAGGCTCATTGCTGCCAGCAGGACACCCATCAGGGCCAAACGGAGCAGGACGGTAATCGCCACCGGTTTGAGCAATTCCTTTTTCAGGTTCAGCTCGTAGCCAACCACCAAAAGCACCAGCGCGCTGGTTGGGGCGGTGATCGCGGGAAGCAGCGCGGAAACGATCTTTCCTGCCGGATGGGCCAGGATCGGGCCGCTCATCCCGGTGGCTCCCAGCAGGATGCCAAGTGACATCCCTACGAAACAGCGGTTTGTGACCATATTCCGCACCATCTGCTTCGGGGAAACCGCCTGACCGTCAACCAGCTTCAGCATCCCCATAAAGGCGGTATAAGCGAACACCGTCTGCCCCATATCGACCATTGCAAACCCGGACTGTTCGCCGGTCAAAAGCCCATAGAGCGCATAACCCAACATACCTCCCTCTGCGCCGGTCAGCAGGAATGGCAGAAATTTTCCATAGGGCGCTGCCAGCCTGCGCAGCCCGAAGCCGGCAGCCATCGCGAGCCCAAACCCCAGATAGACGGTCACAAACAGCAACAGGACAGTGATGCTGTATCGCGCTGTAAAAAAAGCGTTGAACAGGACAACTGGCAGGGTAACCTCACCGATGACCGCTTTCAGGCCGGCAAGCCCGCGCAGATCGAAGATCTGTTTATACCGGCACCAGCAGCCAATCAGCAGCAATACCAGGACCGGCAGCACCATTTCCAATACTTGCAGCAGCAAATTTGATCCTCTCCTTTTATAAACAGAAAAAGAGGGCGGACAAGCCGCGCACAGAGACTGTCAGCCGCTGTGCACCGTTCTTGCCCGTCCTGTTATTTCCCTTTTTTAGCCGTTGATGCTGTCCTGATAGAACTCGTACGCCTGTTTGTCGGTATAGCCCTCGTGGACGATCTTGCCGACCGCCTGCGCCATCTCCACAGGGTGGTTGCTCTGGAAGATATTGCGTCCCATATCCACGCCCCGAGCGCCTTTGCGCATCACGTCATAAGCCAGATAGAGTGCTTCCGGCTCGGCCAGTTTTTTACCGCCTGCAACAACGATCGGCACCGGGCAGGCTGCCACGACCTCTTCGAAATTCTCGCAATCGTAGGTCTTTACGATCTGGACACCCATCTCCGCGATGATGCGGGTCGCCAGCTTGAAGAACCGGTCGGTGCGTTCCATGTTTTTGCCCACTGCGCAGACGCCCAGTGTCGGGATGCTGTAACGCATACCGGCATTGACCACTTGGTTCAGGTTGTCGATGCTCGAGAGCTGCCCGTCCGCGCCGATGAATGTCTGAACTGCCATACAGTCGGCATTCATACGGATTGCATCCTCGATATCCACCGCCACCGTCTCAAAACTCAGGTCGTCCTGAAGCATACTCGAACCCGAGGTCACACGCAGTGCAACCGCATTGGTCAGCTCAGGCGGCACGCAGGTGCGGATCGCACCACGGGTGCCCATAAAGCAATCCACATAGGGCGCCAGCTTGGGCAGCAGCAGGTCCAGACGCTCGAGTCCAGCCGTACTTCCCATGAAATAACCGTGGTCAAACGCAAACATCACCGTGTTTCCGCTCTTCGGGTTGAAAATATTCGCCATATGGCGTTTCATGCCCCAGTCCAGACTATTGCAGCCTTTCAGATAAAACCCGTTCTGATTCGCAAACGGCTCATCAAGATGGTAGCTCTTGGCAACCTTTACGCCCTCCAGATCTGCCATAAATTCATCCTCCTTATTTTGGATATTTTGTCATGCATTCGTTGAACGGCTTTGCTCCGCTCCTGCCAGCCGGCCGCGCCGGATGCCCCGGTTTCGACAGGCCCGCAGGGGCGGAGCACAGCTCCGAAGAGGTGCCCCTGCCCCCTGGAAGGAAGAAAACTTAGAAGTTGTAGTCATTCATGTTTTCAGCAGTATAAACGCTGGTCTCGGGCAGAAGGACAACGCCGTTGTTGGAATCCGCAGTGGAAGCGCCTTCCGCGATGCTGTCATTTGCCAGGACTTCGCAGTCGCCGATGCCCGGGATGCTGATGACGTCGCCCACCTTAACGGTGTTGCCAGCCGCCATGTATGCCGCCAGATAGCAGCCCATGCCGCCCTGGACAGCGCAGTCCCACAGGCCCCAGTTGTAGAGGGTGCCGTTGCTGCAATACTCTTTGATCGCGTTCGGGCTTGCGAAACCAGTGATGGTGATATTCTCCTGGTTGTAGCCTTTGTTCTCAGCCGCCTGGAGCTGGCCGGGGAGCGCGGTGGAGTCGTTGCAGATGATGACGTCGATCTCAGGATGTGCAGACAGGACTGCCTCACCAATGGTGATTGCTTTTTCTGCATCCTGCTCGGAATAGTAGTTGTCCGGAGCCACATTGGTCCAGTTGGGATACTCGGCCTTGATGATCGCTTCGCCTGCTACCTGCCAGCTGTTCTGGTCGGTAACGGTCGCCTGCGAATAGTGCCAGCAATAGGTGATCTCATCGCTCTTGGGGTCTTTGCCGCGCTGCTCCAGACCTGCGCAGGCCATATCGACCAGCATCCGGCCCAGAACCTCAGGGGTGCCCTGCGAAACCATCAGGGTACGGTCGGACGGCTGCGCATCCGAGTCCCAGGTTGCAACCGCAACGCCCGCATCGGTCGCCGCTTTCAGCGCGTCCGCAACGCCGGCTGCATCAACAGTCGAAATGCAGATCGCATCCGCGCCGGAAGCGACAGCAGTGTTGATGACCTGTACCTGATCGGCGACCGCCGCATTCGGGCTGCCCTGATAGTCAACAGTGATGCCCCACTCAGCAGCATACTTCTGTGCACCGTCGTTCGCAGCCTCGAAGAATGCGTTACCAGTCAGTTTGGGAATAAACACAACGGTTTTTCCCTCGACGGAATTGCCGCCGGCCGGAGCTTCTGCCTCGGGAGCGCTGGCGGCAGCAGAGCTGCTGGGCGCCGCAGCCGGAGCGCTCGAAGCGGGAGCCGGAGCAGAGCTGGAAGCGCTTGAACCGCCGCAGGCGGCCAGAGACATTGCCATAGACACTGCTGCAAGAACTGCAATTGTCTTTTTCATTTCTTTTACCTCCTAAAATATATATCAGAGAAGCAAAATTTTTGGGGGTTGCCTGCTTCTCCAATTACCAGATCAATCTGCCTGTTTGCCTGCGCCCTGAAGATTCCGTTTCAGGTTTCCGAACAGGCGCACCGCCCAAGGCTGCTGGACCATCGCACGCGCGACCACCACCACAATCAGCAGTACGCCGATCGGGATGTCCAGATATTGAGTGCCGACGCCGAAGCAGAGCGGTAATCCAAACCGCAGGATGCCGATAATCAGCGCTGCCAGTGCGGTGCCGACCGCACTTCCCTTACCGCCGGTCGAGAGGGTACCGCCCAGCACGCAGGCGGTGATGATATTCATAGTCAGGGTGCTGCCCAGATCGCTCTTGGCAGTGCCCAGATAAGAGGTCAGCACAATACCGGCAACCGCCGCGCTCACTGCACTGAGCACATAGGTGGACAGGATCACCAACCGTGTATTGATTCCGGAGAATTCTGCCGCATTCTGGTTGACGCCGACCAGGAATATCTTGCGTCCGTATTTGCTGCGATGAAGCAACAGATACGCAACCAGCGTCATAGCTGCGAAGATCAGAAGCTGGGACGGGATTACGCCGAACAGTTTAAACTTGGTGAGCGCCTTAAAGCTGTCCGGGAAACCGCTGATGCCCTGATAGCTCTCGGTCGAGCTGAGGGTGGAGATCAGCAGTGCAACACCCGCATAAAGGAAACTCCCACCCAGCGTGACCACCATTGCCTGTACCCGGCAGTAGGCAATAAAAAATCCAGAGAGTGCGCCGCAAAGCGCTGCCAGCAGGACCGCCACTACTACAGCAGCCCAGATGTTCAGGCCAAAATCCTGCCAGGCGACACCGATTGTGATCGAGGTCAGGCCAACGATTGCACCCGCCTGGATATCGATCCCGCCGGTGATCATGACGAAAGTGACGAACAGGCTGATTAAGCAGATCGCGATAAAATCGTTCACGCTGGAAAGCAACAGCGGAATCCGCAGGAATTTGGCGTTCGCTGTGCCGAAGATCACGAATTCAAGGATCAGAAAGAGCAGCAGAAATGCATTCCAGTTGTGCATCGCCGATTTGATGCTTTTTGGGAACCCGTTTTTCATCTGACTGCGCCCCCTTCCGCATTGCCCGTTCTCGCGGCCAGCCGTTCATGACGGCTGCGCACCGAGGCGCGGTACTGGATCACCGCATCAAATACAACAATTGAAATCAGGATAACACCGGTGATCGCATTGTCGTAGTTGGAAGAAAAGCCCATAAAAACAAGCAGATAGCTGATCGAACTCATAATGACCGCGCCGATCGCCGCGCCCAGCACACTGCCGACACCGCCAGTCAAACTGATGCCGCCCAGAACACAGGCCGCAACCGCTTTCATCTCGTAGCCGTTGCCGCTTGTCGAGGTGACAAACCCGATCCTGCTGCAAAAGATGATTCCTGCTATCGCAGCCATCACACTACAGATCACATAGGCGGTCACCTTGGTGCGCACCGGCGAGATTCCTACCAGCATCGCACCGCCTGCATTATCGCCCACCGCGGTAAAATACCGGCCCTTGCGGGTCCTCGTCAGGAGCAGGTGGATCGCGATGACCAGAAGAAACGCACAGCAGCAGTAAACAGTAAGCTTACCGAGCAGGGTCGCTGACGAGAAATCCTTAAACGCCTTGGGCAGATTTTCTACCCACGCGCCGCCCGAATAGATGTACATAGCGCCGCGCAGCACGCCGTTGACGCCGAGGGTAAAGATCAGGGAAGGGACCCCCATGACCGCAACCCCCCAGCCGTTGACGAAACCGATCACAATACCGATCAGAATACCCACCACGAAAGCAAGCAGCCAGTTGTGGCCATCGCGGAGCATACTGCCCACCACAGTGGCCACAAAGCCGAGGCAGGAACCGACCGAAACGTCGATCTCCCCGACGATGATGGCAAACGCCATTCCCACTGCGATCAAAATGTAAACCACCGAGGAATTAAAGACCGCAGCGATGTTTTCAGACGATGCGAAAGACGGGTTGATCAGGCTCACGATCACAAACAGGGCAACCAGGAACAGCAGGCTGGTTGCTTCCCTCGCCTTGAGCGCCTTTTTGACCAGATTCATGCTTTCGCCTCCTTTTCCTTGCCGGACAAACCGAAGGACGCACTGGTCAGATTGTCCTGCGTGACCTCATCCCCGGTAAATTCCCCATTCAAACGGCCCTGATAGATCGTGACGGCCCGGTCGCTCAATTCCATGATCTCCTCCATATCCGACGAGATCAAGAGGATCGAGACCCCCTTCTTCCCCAGCTGCTGGATGATGTTATACACATCCGCGCGTGCTGCGGCGTCGATGCCGCGGGTCGGTTCGTCCAGAATGACCAGTTTGGGATTGCTCGAAAGGCTCCGCCCGATCACAACCTTTTGCTGGTTGCCGCCCGACAGGCTGCCGGTGAGCTGATCCTGACCGGTCACCTTGATGCGGAAATCATCCACATACTGCTGGGTGACCCGTCGCTCTTCCTTCCGATTGAGGAAAAAACGCCCCATCCGCGCCTCGCCCAGAATTGCACTGGTGGTATTTTCCGCCACCGAGCTGATCTTGAACAGCCCGTCCGAATGGCGGTCCTCCGAAACATAGTTTAAGCCGGCTTTCATGACATCCCGGGTCTTCATACCGGTGATCTCTTTTCCATCGAGCAGAACCCTGCCGCCCAGCACCTTATCCTTGCCGAAAATTGTCATTGCCATCTCGGTACGGCCCGCGCCGACTACGCCGGCAACCCCCAGAACCTCACCGGGATAGACCTTCAGAGAAATGTCGGTAAATCCATAGCCGCTGAACCGCTCCAGCTCGAGCACTGGAGGCTTGGAATAGTCAACCGAACTGGTCCCGCTCAATTTCTGTGCGGTCATATCCAGAGGCAGCAGACCCTTGACCAGATCGTCCTTTGTGAAATTGCTCACCGGGCCGGACAAGGTTACGATCCCGTCACGCATGATCGCCACTGTAGTCGCGATCTCGAACACCTCGTTCAGACGGTGGGTAATATAGATGATACCGATCCCTTTGGATTTCAGGTCTTCCACGCATCGGAACAGGCTTTCCACCTCTTTAAAGGTGAGCGCACTGGTCGGCTCGTCGAGAATCAGCACCTGCGCATGACGCAGCACACCGCGAAGCAGCTCAACAAGCTGCTGTTCCGCAATCGAAAGGGTGTTTGCCCTGCGCCCCAGATCCAGATGCCAGCCGATGCTCTCCATCGTTTCAACCAGCTCTTTATGTAGTTCCCGCTGGGGACGGTCAAAACCGATCAGGATGTTCTCTTCCACTGTCATATTCGGGAAGAGAAGCGGCTCCTGCGGAACCATATACACACCGTTTGCAAGGGCCTCGGCAGGCTTGCCCACTGTCATCTCCCTGCCGTTGACCACAATCTCGCCGCTGTCGTGCGAATAAATTCCCATAATAATCTTCATCAGCGTGCTTTTACCCGCACCATTGCCGCCGATCAGCGCCAAAACCTCTCCGCTGCCCAAATCCATGCTGATTCCCCTCAGCACCGCGTTGTGGGCGAACGATTTATAAATGTTCCGCACCGACAACAGTTTCTCCCCAGCAGGTGAAGCTGACTTTGTCAAGCCTATACCCCCATTTCGAAAAGATCACAAAAGTTAGTTCCAATATCTTTTATCTTAAGGATAGCATAATATTTTTTGCGATTTTTGTCAACTCTTCTTTTTGATGAAAAGGAACTTTTATTTTCTGTTTTTCACAAATATTTTTCTAAATAATGATATTTTATGTTCTATTTTTCTTTTTCTTTTGTGAAAATTGTATGCAGATTGCTTTTCAGTTTGTGCGTTACCACGAATATATTCTAAATTATCTCCAAAAGTCATATGCATTGACATCCTTGCAGAACAATGATATACTGCCATTTAGAGAACATTTTCTCCGAACAGTAACTTTTGTTACGGTTTTTACACTTTGTTCTGCAGGGGACTCCCCTGCGTTTACAGGGAGGTTTCTATGGACGGTGACTTTTCCCACGAAGAGACCCTGATGGTCAAGGCTGCATGGTATTATTATATGGAAAACTACACACAGCAGAACATTTCCACGCTGTTGGGGGTCAGCCGGGTGCGGGTGATCCGGCTGCTCGAAAAGGCCCGGCAGGATGGCATCATCAGTTTCCATATCCGGCAGGACAGCGACCGGCGGATGCAGGTCGAAAAGGAACTGATTACCCGCTTTGGGCTGCATGATGTGTTTGTCACGCCGATTTCCGGACGGGTGAGTGAACTGAACGAGAGCCTCGCGCAGGCAGCGGCGATCTATATCAGCGACCGGCTTGGCGGCAGCTTTTTCATCAATATGGGATACGGGGACACCCCCAGCCGGATTCTGAACCATCTGGCCCGCAAAACCGAAATCCCAATCAATGTGGTATCGTTGACCGGAGGCGTCAGCTACTACCTGCCGAATACCCAGTCGAGCATCTTTAATGCGCGGCTGCATCTGATCCCCTCCCCGCTGCTGCTGAGCAAGCCGGAAATGGTGGAGGAGCTGCGCAAAGAGGTTTCGGTACAGCGGATTCAGCAGATGAGCTGGGAATCCAGTATGACGGTAGTTGGCATCGGCAGCATGTCTGATGATGCCACCATCATCAAAAACGGCATCCTCACCCATGAAGATTTCCTGCTGCTGACCCTCCAGGGAGCGGTCGGGGATATCTTGAGCCATTTTATCGACAAGGATGGGAACCCGATCGAAAGCACGCTGGACAACCGGCTGTTGAGCACCCCTCTGGAAGACTTGAAGCGGATGAACAATGTCATCGGTGTGGCTGGCGGGCTCGACAAGGTCGATGCGATCCGGGCCGTGTTGAACGGGCATTATCTGGATGTACTCATCACCGATGAGGAGACCGCCACCGTTCTGCTGCATCCCCACGACCAGACGTAATTTGTATCACATCATATACATTATAAAACACAAAAGGAGTTGGTTGATCTATGGCAAAATACCTGATGGCAGTAGATGCCGGTACCGGCAGTGTCCGCGCCGTGGTATTTGATCTGGAGGGTAACCAGATCGGATGCTCCCAGCAGGAGTGGTCCCACCGTGAGGACCCCCGCTACCCCGGCAGCATGGATTTCGACTGGGTACATAACTGGGAGCTGGCCAGCGGATGCATCCGCGATGTGCTGAAAGAAACCGGCATCTCTCCGGCGGATGTTGCCGCTGTTTCGACGACCTGTATGCGGGAAGGCATTTTGCTTTATGATAAGGACGGGAACGAAATCTGGGCCTGTGCCAACGTGGACGCGCGCAGCACCGACGAGGTGGGCAGGCTGATCCGCTCCAACCCCGATCTGGAAAAAGAGCTTTACCAGCAGTCCGGCCAGAGCTACGCGCTCAACGCCATCCCGCGCATCCTGTGGGTGAAAGATAAGATGCCGGACATCTATGAAAAGACCGCGGCGGTCGGTATGTTCAACGACTGGCTGATCTATAAACTCACCGGGGTGCTCGCTGTCGAGCCGAGCAACGGTTCCACTACCGGCCTGTTCGATCTGCAGAGCCGCAACTGGGATCCTTCCATCGCCGAGCGGTGCGGCCTGCGCGGCGACATCTTCCCCCGCGTCCTGGAATGCGGTGAGGTTGCAGGCGCAGTGAACGCAGCGGGCGCCAGCCTGACCGGGCTTGCCGAAGGAACACCGGTTGTGGTCGGCGGCGGCGACTGCCAGCTCGGCACCATCGGCGTGGGCGCGTCCGAACCGGGACAGGGGGTCGTGTTTGGCGGCAGCTTCTGGCAATATGAATTCAATACCGACAGTGGTAAGACCGACCCGTTCGGGCGGGTGCGGGTCAATTGTCATGCAGTCCCGGGCGTCTGGCAGTACGAGGCGCTCGCCTTCAAACCCGGACTGGTCATGCGTTGGTTCCGAGACGGGTTCTGTGAGCTGGAAAAGGCACAGGGCGAGGCGTCCGGAAAGGACCCTTATGCCCTGATGGATGCGCAGGCGGAAAAGATTCCGGCAGGCTGTTACGGCATGATGTGCTGTTTCAGCGATGTGATGAACTTCATCAACTGGAAGCATGCCTCACCCACCTTCACCAACTTTGAACTGGAACCGGAAAAGTTCAACCGCTACACCTTCTACCGCGCGATCCTCGAAAACACTGCTATGATCGTCAAAGGGCATATCCAGCTGGTCAAAGAGGCAACCGGCAACGAGCCGGACAGCCTGATCTTCGCAGGCGGCGCTTCCAAAAGCCCGCTCTGGAGCCAGATTCTAGCAGATGTGACCGGTAAGCCGGTGACCACTCCAGTGGTGAAGGAAGCGACTGCACTTGGAGCCGCGATTCTGGCAGGCTACGGTGCGGGAATCTACCCCTCGATCGCCGAAGGGGTGAAGCGCTGTGCAAGGGCCGATCGCACCTTCCTCCCGAATCCGGAAAACCATGAGATTTACGAGGAAATGTACGGACCCTGGCGGCAGGTCTACCGCACGCAGCTCGACCTGTGTGACCGCAAGCTCACCAAAAATATGTGGATTGCGCCGGGTTTGTAAAAGTACTCGGTTCCCTTTCGAATGAGTTTGATGATCTAGTCAGCACACTTCCAAACAGGCATCCGTTTGGAAGCGGCGGACAAAAGCGATCCGGCACGCAAAGCGTGCCGGATGACTATGCAATCTGAAGCAGGGCTGCTATAAGCAGCCCTCTGCGTCGGGACCGGTGCAGGCTCAAAAAGAATCGTTTTGCCTCTTTTGAAGCGCTTCCATTTATAGAAAAGGAGAATCTGCCATGTTTGTTATCAATGAAAATGACCGCGAATACCGCTTTGGTAATAGCGGTCCCAAATATCTGATGAAAGGCCCCCGTATGAATTTCGCCCTGGTGCAGTTTATGCCCGGGCAGGATTTCCGCGCCCATTATCACAATATCATGGAAGAGGATTTCTTCATTCTTGAGGGAAAAATTGACATCGTTGTGGATGGCGTGGTACATACCCTCTCAACCGGTGACCTGATCCATATCGAGCCAAACGAGGTCCACTACTGCCGCAACGCCTATGACGTCCCAGTGAAGATGGTCTCCACATTGGCCCCCTACCAAGAGGTAGACAAGGTGGAGGTCGAAAATCCCACCTATTGAATCGGACTCCAAAAACCTCCCTCCGGAAATACCGGAGGGAGGTTTTTTCGAATGCAGAGAGCAGGCACCATTCAAGCATACCGGTACCGCCCCCTCTGCCCCAAAAAGAACCAGATGCTCACGGCAAGCGCAAGCAGCTCGGCCACGACGATCGAGAGCCAGATACCGTCCACACCGATGAAGACAGGAAGCACCAGCACCACAATGATCTGGAAAACAAGGGTCCGCAGAAACGAGATCACTGCGGAAACTACGCCGTTGTTGAGCGCAGTAAAAAATGCAGAAGCAAAGATATTGAACCCGATGACGAGGAAGGAGAGTGAATTCAGCCGGAATCCATGGCAGGTCAGTGTGAGCAGCTCCGCATCGTAACCGACAAAAATGCTGCTCAAAGGCAGGGAAAGCAGTTCGGCAAGCGCGGTCATAGCCAGTCCCGCCAGCCCGACAAGGATCAGGCTTTTCCGGAAAAGATTTTTCAACTCGTTTTCGTTCTCCGCCCCATAGTGGTAGCCGATCACAGGGGCGCTGCCAATCGAATAGCCGATAAAAACCGAAACGAAGATGAAGTTGACATACATAATCACACCGTAGGCTGCCACTCCATCCTCACCAGCCATCCTGATCAGCTGGAAATTATACAGGATATTCACCAACGACATCGAGACATTGGTCATCAGTTCAGAGGAGCCATTGGTACACGTCTTCAGCAGCACTTTGCCGTCCAGACCAGTCCTTGTCAGCCGCAGCAGGCTGTTGTTCGGGCGCGCAAAGTAGAGCAACGGGAGTATCCCACCGACAACCTGGCTCATCGCAGTGGCAGCTGCGGCGCCTACCGTCCCCCACCGAAAGACCGCGACAAACAGAGCGTCAAACAGGATATTCGTCAGGCCCGCCGCAATGGTCACAGCCAGGCCGAGATGCGGCTTTTCCGCCGTGACCAGAAAGCTCTGGAAGGTGTTTTGCAGCATAAACGCAGTCCCTGCCAGAAGGATGATCCTGCCATACCGGACACACTCCTCCACCATGGCGCCTTCTGCGCCCAGTGCTTCCGCGATCGGACGGACCCAGAGCAGTCCTGCCAGCGTAAGCAGGACGCCGCCCGCAATGGTGATGTAGACCAACATCGAAAAACAGCGGTTGGCTTTCTCCCTGTCCCCTTCTCCCAGCGTCTTTGCGACAATCGCACTCCCGCCGGTGCCGATCATAAAGCCCGGCGCGCCGAGCAGCATCAGAAACGGATAGATCAGGTTTACCGCCGCAAACGGCGTTTTTCCCACAAAATTGGAGACAAACAGTCCGTCTACAACGCCATAAACCGAAGTGAAGATCATCATGATGATGGATGGAACCACAAACCGGATCAGTTTCCGATAGTTAAAATGTTCTGAAAGTTGGATTCTCATGGTGTCGTTCTCCTAAACCAGAATTGAGCATATTCTGCAATCGGCGGAATCAGCTGCCTGATGGAAAGCCCCGAGGTATTGATGCAGAGGTGGTAGCTCTCCTTGCAGCCCCACCCGCCCCCAGCAATCAGCTCCCGGTGCTTCGCACGTCCGGCATCCACCTGTTTGATTCTATGTATGATCTCCCGGTCGGTGAGGCGCTCCCCCTCCATGGCGCGCTCCCGGCACCGCTGAACCTTCGATTTCATCTCAGCATGCACAAACAGCGTAAGTGGGTGGTACTCCCGCAGCAGGACATCTGCGCTCCGTCCGACGATCACACAGTCGTTTCCCACCGCTGCCAGCTCCTTTATGATCTTCTCCTGCATGATCAACACTTTCATTGTATTCTGCTGCGGCATCCTGCCGTACGAAAAAGTCCGGCGAATCGTAAACGGATATCCCGTCACCCGCCCCTGTTCAAGCAGGCCCGCAACGTATTGTTCATCCAGTTCGCTCTTCTCCGCAACCGCCGAGATCAGCTCCCGGTCATAATAGGCAAAGCCAAGCGTGTCCGCCAGGCGCTTTCCCAGCTCCCGTCCGCCGCTTCCGAATTCACGGCCGACCGTAATCAGTTTCATCTTGCGCAATTCCTCCTCTGAGTCCTGTCTTTTGAAAAGATGGTCACGGCCTCTTCGCCGTACCATTCAAAAATGCTCCCACCTTTTCGCGGAACTGCTCAAGATATTTGCGGTTCAGCCGCAGAAGCTCCGCGCTTTCTATCGGGGACATCCCGGAAAACACGCTGTTTTCCATCTGAACAACCGGAACAATCTTTTCCTGTACAAACTGCCGCCCCATTTCGGTCAGGCAGATGTGCATATCCCGCCCTTTTCCCGGCTCGAGAAAGAGTATCCCCTTCTTTTCAAGCCTGCGGATCGACGAGTTGATAGTCTGTTTGCTTACAAACGCCTGTGCGCAGATATCCTTTTGCAGGCAGCCATTTCCCTGTTCACACAGGGCATAAAGGATGATGAACGCGCTGTCCGACAGCCCCAGCTTCAGAGCAATCTCGTGGTAGAGATCGTCCATCTCCTTATACACGCGATTGAATTCCTTTAATTCATATCCCGATATTGTCTCCATCTTCCTCCATTATCCTTTCTGTCCGATTTCGTACTTGTTTAGTATAGTCCGATTTCATACTTGAGTCAACCCTTTTTTGTGAAATTGATATGCAACGCCTGAAAACGGTGAAAATATATGGGTAAATTGATGATATTTGATAGCTATTTTCAATTATTCAGATTCTTTTTAAGAAAATCGCAGATTTCACTTGCATTTTTTTTAAAAAAGACGATAATTAGAGATGTGGAAAGTTTACTGAGGAGGTTGAACGCCTATGTTCGGAAGAAAAAAACCCCAGCCGATGCCCATTCCCCCTGCACCGCCGGTGATTGTCCCGCCTGTGGTCGAGGAGAAACCCGCACCTCAGCCCGCTCCTGAGTCGGCACAGGCCTCTGCGCAGGCTGCCGAGCCGGCACAGACTACAAAGGAGGCCGATCTGACCGCTTCGATTTCCAGAAACACAGTCATTACGGGAAACATCGTTTCTGAAGACAATCTGGACATCTTCGGTACTGTGGAGGGCGATGTCAAGAGCACTGCCGTTGTCAAGGTCTACGGGAAAATCACCGGGGACATTGATTGTGCTACCTTTGTCGCGAGTGGCGCAGAGATCAAGGGCAACATTCTGGCGGAGAAATCTGCGGTTCTGGGCGCCAACACGGTTGTGGACGGCAACGTCCGTACCGGCACGCTCAGTGTCAGCGGAAGGGTAACCGGTAATGTAATTGCGACCGAATCCGCAGTCATCAGCAGCACTGGTGCAATCACCGGTGACATTACCACTCCAGAGATGGAAGTCAGCAAGGGCGCAATTGTCTATGGTTCTGTGATTATGCAGCAGAAGGAACCGGAGCCGCCCGAGCCGCCGAAACCGGAAATCAAGATTGAGGCCCCAAAGCCGGATGACAAAGCCCCGGTTTTCTCCAAGCCGGACGACAAAACCCCGGATGGATCTGGATCCGACAGCAAAGCTGCGGACGATTCCAAGCCGGAGTTGAAGTTTGAGCGTCTGGATCCTGCTGAATCTGCCGCCAAACCCGATGCAGAGCAGGAGAAAAAAGAGGAGCCTGAAAAGGCGACCGTTTAAATTCGAATGTCTGGTTCCCTGCGGGTCGGATGCGTTTTTCTCGCTTCGGGACAGTCAAAGCGGTTTCAGGCCAACAAATTGACTGCGAAATTCCACGGTATGCCGCTGGCAGAATTCGTGTTCAACCGGTTCCCGGTTGAACGGTTCTGCCAGACGGTTGCCGTTACCCGCTGTGCGCTGGTCTCTGCCAGTGCACAGCGCTATGGATTTCAGGTGGTCAAAAATCCCGATCCCGCCAGTGATATTGCGCAGACCATTCGTCTCGGTTTGAATGCATTCGATTGCTCGCTTGATGGCTGCCTTTTTTCAGTCTGTGACCAGCCCTTGGTGCGTGTGCGGAGCATCTGTACACTGGTGGACCGGTTTTGTTCTGAACCGGATGCTATTGTTGCGCTCGGTTGGAAGGGCAATCGAGGTAATCCAGTCCTATTTCCCTCTTCCCTTTTCTCCGCACTCGCCACACTTGCACCGCACCAGTCGGGCAGCTCGGTGATCGCGCAGTATTCTCATCTGCTGCGGATTGTCGAGGCAGAGGGACCGCAGGAATTGCTTGATATTGATACGCCAGCTGATCTCAAATATTTGGAGCAGCTATGTGTCAGTTCGCGCACTGATTTTTAACCAAGGATCGTCTATCCCGGAAATGGTGACATTGCCGCAGCCTGTGCTGTTGACGACAGCTTCAGGGCTGTAACGCAAGAGCAATGCCGGCATACGGCAGCCAAAACCATCTGGATATAGCTGCCGGTTTTTTGTTTGTATACTATTGTGTATGCGAAAGCCCTCCCATTTTAGGGGAGGGCTTTCGCAATAGACAGACTCTAAAAGTTTACAAAATTAAGATAGAACATCCACCATCTTCATGATATCCTTTTTAAAAGATCGGTGGAAGAGAGGTACTGGAATGAAAAAATGTCTTGTTCCCCTGCTCTGCATTCTTTTTCTGCTCACAGGCTGTGCAGCGCAGCCTTCTCCACTTATGGGAAAGATTTCCTCGGAGCTTTCCTCAGTGGTTATGACACGCTACGACTGCGAAGGACAGACTGAATTTTCCCTTGCCGACGAACAGATAGAGATGCTCCGATCGTGGGCATCCGGGCTTTCCCTAAAACATGAGCGTTTCAAGGAGGGAGATTCCCCGAGTGATGTGAGCGGAGGAGAAGTCTACCATTTTTCACTTCCTGATGGCGATTTTTCCTATCGGATCAACGGGCCGGACAGCTGCTATCTATATACGGACGGCGAATGGTACAGGGTCAGAAATCCATCTTTCCCGTTCGTTTTGAAATAATAGGTGCATCTTGACAGATTGCACAAAAAACGAAAGGAAAATGTTTCTTTATTTTCTTCAATGCCATATTGTCAAAACTTTAACAATGTGGTATACTGATCGTAACAGCTAAAAGGCTGAACAGGCACCCCAATCTATAATTATTAAATTGAGAACCAAGGAGGTCACTGCGATGGAAAAGGCAAATACCCAGCCCGCTGTACCCGAAGTAGACATCGACAAGATGATTGACGATCTGGTACAAAAGGCTGACAAGGCGCTCAAACAGTATATGGAGATGGATCAGAAAACGGTCGACAACATCGTACAGGCGATGTCGCTTGCTGCGCTTGACCAGCATATGGCACTCGCGAAGCTCGCGATTGAAGAGACCGGTCGCGGCGTCTATGAGGATAAGATTACCAAAAATCTGTTTGCTTCCGAGTATATCTACCACTCGATCAAATATGAAAAGACGGTCGGGATTATCGACGAGAATGACATGGAAGGCTATGTCGAAGTTGCAGAGCCGGTAGGCATCGTCGCGGGCGTCACCCCGGTGACCAATCCCACCTCCACCACCATCTTTAAATCTCTCATCACCCAGAAAACCCGTAACCCGATCATCTTCGGCTTCCATCCGTCGGCACAAAAATGCTCCGCGGCGGCAGCAAAGGTGGTCTATGATGCGGCAGTCAAAGCGGGCGCTCCCGAAAACTGCATCCAGTGGATCGAGTTCCCCTCAGTCGAAGCAACCGCAGCGCTGATGAACCATCCGCTTGTCTCGCTCGTCCTCGCTACTGGCGGCGCGGGCATGGTCAAGGCAGCCTACAGTTGCGGCAAGCCGGCCCTTGGCGTTGGTCCGGGCAACGTCCCCTGCTACATCGAAAAATCTGCCAACCTCGAGCGTGCCTGCACCGACCTGATGCTCTCCAAGACATTCGATAACGGTATGATCTGCGCTTCTGAGCAGGCGGTCATCGTCGACGAGGAAATCTCGGCTCCGTTCGAGTCGTTTATGAAAAAGCATGGCTGCTATTTCCTCACCGGTGACGAGATCGATAAGGTCACACGCTTTGTGATGCGCGCTGACAAGGGCGCAGTCAATCCGGATGTTGTTGGTAAATCCCCGTTCTGGATCGCAGAGCAGGCGGGCGTGAAAGTCCCTGAACTGACCAAAATCCTCATCGCGAAGCTGCCTGAACCCTCCCGCGAGTATCCGCTTTCTCTCGAGAAGCTCTCCCCTGTTCTGGCATACTTCACCGTCAAGGACTATCATCAGGGCTTCGAGTACGCCTCCCGTATGCTCGACCTCGGCGGGCTGGGCCACTCGGCGGTTATCCACTCGACCAATTCCGAGCTTTGCAATGCTTTCGGCGAGCAGATGAAGGTTGGACGTATCATCGTTAACTCTCCGTCCTCTCAGGGCGCGATCGGTGACATCTACAACACCAATATGCCATCTCTGACGCTGGGCTGCGGTTCGTTTGGACATAACTCTACCACTTCCAATGTCTCTTCGGTCAACCTCATCAACAAAAAACGCATCGCGAAAAGGAGAGTCAACATGCAGTGGTTCAAGATTCCGCCCAAAATCTATTTCGAGAACGATTCCATTCAATACCTCGAGAAGATGCCGGACATCAGCCGCGCGTTTATCGTTACCGACCCGATGATGGTTCAGCTCGGCAATGTTGACAAAATCCTCTACTATCTGCGCAAACGCCTTGAATATTGCCATGCCGAGATTTTCTCGGAGGTTGAGCCGGATCCGTCGGTCGAAACAATCATGCGCGGCGTCGCAGCCATGAACAGCTTCAAGCCGGATGTCATCATCGCGCTGGGCGGCGGTTCGGCGATGGATGCGGCGAAGGGCATGTGGTTGTTCTATGAGCATCCCGACACTTCGTTCGATGGCCTGAAGCTCAAATTCATGGATATTCGGAAACGTACCTATCATTTCCCGAAACTCGGCAGCAAAGCACAGCTTGTTTGTATCCCGACCACCTCGGGGACCGGTTCGGAGGTCACCTCCTTCTCGGTTATTACCGACAAGGCAAACGGCAATATCAAATATCCGCTGGCAGACTACGAGCTGACCCCGGATGTTGCAATCATCGACCCGCAGTTTGTTGTATCTCTGCCCAAATCCGCCACTGCGGACACCGGCCTCGATGTTCTGACCCATGCGCTGGAAGCTTATGTATCGGTGCTCGCTTCCGACTACACCGATGGTCTTGCAGTCCGCGCGATCGAGCTGGTGTTTGAGTATCTCCCCCGCGCATACAAGAATGGTTCTACCGATTTTGAAGCGCGTGAGAAGATGCACAACGCTTCCTGTATCGCAGGTCTTGCGTTTACCAACGCATTCCTTGGCCTGAACCACTCGATGGCGCACAAACTGGGCGGCGAATATCACATCCCGCATGGACGCGCAAACGCGCTGCTTCTGCCGTATGTGGTTGAGTACAACGCAACCGAGCCGACTAAATTCACCATCTGGCCGAAATATGAAAAATTCATCGCCGATGAGAAATATGCGAAAATCGCCCGCTATCTCGGTCTGCCCGCCAAAACCACACAGGAAGGTGTGCAGAGCCTGATTAAGGCAATCCGCGACCTGATGAAAGAGGTCAACATTCCTGAGAGCATTCAGGCTTGCGGCATTGATGAGAAAATCTTTATGGCAGGGGTCGATCAGCTCGCTGACCGCGCCTATTCCGACCAGTGCACAACCGCGAATCCGCGTCAGCCACTCGTTTCGGAGATTGCCGAGCTTTACAAAAGAGCTTTCTATGGTAAATAAGCGCCGAACCCCCGCCGAATGGCGGGGGTTCCTCTTTTGGTATCTCCCCATTCTTTCGGAGGAGACGCTTCCGATCGGTACGGTACAAGCTCACAACAATTTCTACCTGCTGACCATTTGTAAGCAGGCTTTTGCCCTAATCCAAAATTTCAAAATGTTTCAGAACCAGCACATCTTTTGAGAAGGTACAGCGATTTTCAATCGTCATCCTCTTCCAGGTGGGTGCATCCATCACCATCATCAAGTATCTCTCCGACCCGCATCTGCCGGCTGCGCTTCATCTCTTCGACTTGGCGGTGGATCAGCTCCTTGACCTCGCGTGGCTGTCTGATATTTTTCAGTTCCAATACAGGGGTGGTCTTGTCCGAAGATGCGAGAACGACACTTCCAACTCTGAAAATCCTTTGCCCAAGCGAGATTTTCAAGGTCATATCCCGCACCCGATAGAGTATGACCTCCTCACTGCACAGGTTCAACAGGCCCGTTTCCATAAAAATACGGTCCTCGGTCAGTGCATATTTCGTGAATGAGATCGGCATTCCCAGAATGCGTTTACGGTCTTTCCACAGGTAAGTCAACGGTTCCATCAGTTTGCTCCTTTCAGCAGGGATGAGATCCGCTGCATTGCTTCCATCGTTTTTGGCTGACTGCCGAATCCGGTCAGACGGAAATAGCCTTCTCCATTTATACCAAAGCCTGCTCCGGGTGTGCCGACGATTGCGGCATTTTCCAGCAAATAGTCAAAAAAGGTCCAAGAGTCCATCCGATCAGGGCACTCCATCCAGAGATAGGGGGAATGCACACCGCCGAAAAAATGCACCCCACATCGTTCAAGGGTTTCCGCCATCACCGCGGTGTTCTTCTTATAATATGCGATCATTTCCTGAGACTGCCGGACCCCCTCCTCCGAAAAGGCCGCTTCTGCCCCTCGCTGGATGATATAAGGCACGCCATTAAACTTGGTGGCCTGACGGCGATTCCACATCCGGTTTGGGGACATCCCTTCAATCTTGAGCGTTTTGGGTATAATGGTATAACCACAGCGGGTTCCAGTAAATCCGGCGGTTTTAGAAAGGGAACAGAACTCGATTGCGCACCTTTTGGCATCGGGCAGCTCAAAGATACTGTGCGGAAGAGAGGAATCCCCAATAAACGCTTCATAGGCCGCATCGAACAGCAAGACAGCATCCTGCGCAAGCGCATAATCTATCCAAGCGGCAAGCTGCTCCCGTGTGTAAACCGCACCGGTCGGGTTATTGGGGGAGCAAAGATAGATCAGATCCGCGCGGACTTCGGGATCTGGCATCGGCAGAAATCCGTTCTCCGCATTGGCATTCATATAAAGAATCTTTCGTCCATTCATCAGGTTGGTGTCAACATAGACCGGATAGACCGGGTCTGGAATCAGAACTGTATTATCAGCCGAGAACAGGTCGGTGATGTTCCCGAGGTCGCTTTTTGCGCCGTCGCTTACGAAAATTTCATCCGGGTCGAGCTGTACCCCAAAACGAACATAGTATGCCCTGATTGCATCCCGTAAGAAGCCATACCCCTGCTCCGGGCCATATCCACGGAAGGTTGAAGCGTCAGCCATCTCCTCTACTGCGCTGTGCAGGCTTGAGATAACCGACGGCATCAGAGGAAGGGTCACATCGCCTATCCCCATACGGATGATCTCCTTTTCTGGGTGCGCCTGCGAAAATGCTGCTACCCGGCGCGCAATATCCGAAAACAGATAGCTGTCCTTCAATTGCCGGTAATGCTGGTTGATCTTTGCCAAAGCAATCCTCCCCTTTCAATCTCCATCCTAATATTGCTCTTTAAAAAACTGCCTTCGGCGCGGGCTGCGCTCAAAACATATGCTGCGGCCTGCAGACAAAAACCACAATTCAAAAAAATGTGCAAATGTTCGGATAACCAACCGCCTATTGTCCTGTTGGTTATAAATCGAGCTCAATCTCTCCATCAAATACATGGGTTGCAGGACCGCGCATCCGTACGGTGAAGTCTGAGGTACAGGTAATCTTGAGGTCTCCGCCGCGCAAGTGAACCGTGATCTCCCGGTCTGGATCACAATGGCCGTTCAGCACCGCTGCAACGACCGATGCACAGGCGCCGGTGCCGCAGGCGAATGTTTCGCCGCTGCCCCGCTCCCAGACCCGCATGCGGAGCGTCTCCCGGTCGATCAACTGAATAAATTCGGTGTTGACCCCTTCCGGAAACCGTTCATGATGTTCGAACAGTGGCCCGATCACCGGCAGGTCAAGACTGTCAATCTCCTCGCAGAAGATAACCGCGTGGGGATTCCCCATCGAAACGCAGGTGACCAGATAGACCTCCCCACATACCAACATCGGCTGGCTGACGAAGTCATCGTAATCTGTGGCAACTGGGACCGACTTCGCACATGTGGAAGCCTCTCCCATATCGACCGACACCCACACCACTTGTCCATTTTCAACGGTCAGATCAAGGTATTTCACGCCGCTGCGCGTCTCGATGGCCAGACCCTGGGTCTTTTCCGTCAACCGGTGGTCATAGACGTACTTCCCCATACACCGGATACCATTACCGCACATATTGCCCTCCGACCCATCCATGTTGAACATCCGCATAGCAAAATCCGCCCGGTCAGAAGGACAGATCAGAATCAGGCCGTCTGAACCGACTCCGCAGTGCCGGTCACTGATCAGCCGCGCGACTTCCTGCGGATGTTTCAATTTTTCCGAAAGGCAGTTGATGTATACATAATCATTCTTCAGTCCATGCATCTTTGAAAAGTGAAGTTTCAAGTTGATCCCCCCTGCTGAAAACGGCTCCGATTTGAGTCGCATAAATGTCATCGTGAACTTGTCTAACTATATCGCAAAACTTCACCGATGTAAAGTGAAAAATGAAGAAACCTCCGTTTTTCATAAAAATACAGCCAAAACCGGGGAGAAATCCGGAAAGATTGCAGCCCGTCCCCCGCTTGTTTGAAGAAACGGATTGTGGTAAAATGAAAAAATGCGAAGAGGTGGTTTGATAGATGAAAAAGATCGAGATTTTCGATTCCACTTTGCGGGATGGGGCACAGAGCGAAAATGTCTCCTACTCGGTGGAGGACAAACTGAACATTGTCCGCGCGCTCGACGCAATCGGGATCGATTACATTGAAGCAGGCAATCCTTACAGCAATCCAAAAGATGCGGAGTTCTTCCGCCGGAAAGGGGAGCTTTCACTGACCCGATCCAGACTGGTAGCATTTGGGTCTACCCGGCGTCGGGGCATCCCGGTCGCGGAGGACAAAAACTGCCAGGCGATGCTCGAAGCTGGGGTTGAGTGGGTCGCAGTGTTCGGAAAAAGCTCGGAATGGCAGGCGCGGAAGGTTCTCGGGACGACTCCAGAGGAAAATCTGGAGATGATTGCGGATACAGTTGCCTATCTCGCGCGGTTTGGAAAGCGGGTGATCTTTGACGCCGAGCACTTTTTTGATGGCTACAAGCAGAACCCCTATTATGCAGTACAGACCCTTCAGACAGCCAAAGACGCGGGTGCACGTAAGCTGGTGCTCTGTGATACCAATGGAGGCTGCTTTCCAGATGAAATCGGACGCATCACCGGGGATATGGTCCGGAAGTTTCCCGGCATGATCGGGGTGCACTGTCACGACGATACCGGTTGTGCGGTCGCAAATACGATTGCAGCTGTGCAGGCAGGCGCTGACCAGATTCAGGGCACCTACATCGGCTTTGGGGAACGGTGTGGAAATACAAATCTTTCCACTATGATTGCCGACCTTCAGATCAAGATGGACTATACCTGCATCCCTGAGGATCGGCTTCCCCAGATGACCAAGACCGCCCGTTTTATCTCGGAAGTATCCAATATGCGCCTGCCCCACTCGATGCCCTATGTCGGAAAGGCGGCATTTGCCCATAAGGGTGGGATGCATGTTGACGGCGTAAAAAAGAATACCGCTGCATTTGAGCACATCAATCCCGAGATGGTTGGCAACCGTCGGCAAATCCTGCTTTCGGAGGTTTCGGGCCGCACCGCCCTGATGACCAAAATTGTCGATCTGGTCCCCGGGCTATCTAAGGACTCGCCTGCGCTCGTCCGGCTGGTTGACCGGCTCAAGAAGCTGGAATTTGAGGGGTACCAATTTGAGGCTGCAACCGCCAGTTTTGAGCTGGTGGTACTCAAAGAACTGGGACGGTTTACCCCTTTTTTCCAGTTGGAATTGTTCCGGATCATCGGTGAGCAGGATTCTGCTGACAGACATATGGCGTCAGCGTTGGTCAAACTGCGTGTAGACGACCAGTTCGAGATCACTGCTGACGAGGGGGATGGCCCGGTGCACGCACTTGACCGGGCACTGAGAAAGGCACTCGAAGTCTTTTACCCCAGTCTCGGCGGGGTGCGTCTGATCGACTATAAAGTGCGGGTCATGGAGGCAGGACGCGCGACAGCGTCGCTTGTTCGGGTACTGATCGAATCGTCGGACGGGGAGACGAGTTGGACAACTGTGGGCGTCTCGACCGATATCATCAACGCTTCGATCCGCGCCCTGGTCGATTCAATGGAGTATAAGCTCTACCATGACCGGACTGGAAATGGTAACAAATCCTTTCAACCCTGATCGAGTCGTATCTGATGGACGAAACAACGCTGATGTCAGACAGCAAGCACTACAGCCAAAGTTCGCCAGAACGCCAGTGGAGCCAAAAAAGAGAGACTATTTTAAAGCATATTCTGGAAACACAAGATGATTTAAAGATTTTTCCATTTTTGGTGTTTTTTAAGGTGGCATTTTTTGGATATTTGCGTTTGGCTTGACGCGCCATAAAGTAAAAAAACAAGTAGGTATGACTTTTATTGATTGCCATACCTACTTGAAAAGCATCCTGTTTTGTAACTACACAATTTTCAATTTGTTAGTAGATGCTGTCTTGATAAGCAAGCTGCCTTTCGGGGGAGCTTGCTTTTTTATCCATGCATGGCAGCTTCTCGAAGTGCTACTTCAGAATTCTCCCGAAGCGCTTTCTGATAGTTCTCGTTTGCTTCTCGGATGAATTCCTCATCACCCCGCTTCTCGGGCGGGATATATGCATGACCCATTCTCCGCTGACGCAGATTGAACTGACGCATCTCCTCTTCCAGCAGTTTCGCATTCTCTCTCATCTCGTTGCTTGCGGCGGCAGCTTCCTCACTTACCGATGCATTGGCCGTAATCGAATCTCTGATCAACTCGACCTGTGTATGCATGCGGGTAATTGCGTTCTCCTGTCTCTCGGACGAGTCAGAGATGTTTGAAACCACTTCAGTGATTCGGTCGAGGTCTTCGACAATATGCTGGAAGGTGTCAAACGCCTCTGAACTGATCCTGCTTCCTTCGGTAGTTGCACGCATTGTCGCCTCAATGAGATTTTTGCTCTCATCTGCAGCCTCCGAACTTCTGAGCGCGAGTGTACGCACTTCATCTGCCACAACCGCAAAGCCTTTTCCTGCTTCTCCGGCACGCGCCGCCTCTACCGCGGCGTTCAAAGCCAGAATATTGGTCTGGAACGCAATATCATCAATCAGCTTAATCACATTCGCGATCTTCCGGGAGGACTCATTGATCTCTTTCACCGAGCGGACAAGCATTTCCATCTTCTCATTGCTGTACTGCACATCCTGCCGAATCGACTGGGAAAGCCCGGTCGCATGTACCATCTGCTCTGCATTTTTCTCCACAAGCGCCTTGGTTTCCTCGGTGGAATCGTTGAGTTCCTGTACCGCAGCAGCCTGCTTCACAGAAGTATCCGCTAACATCTGGCTCGCATTCGCAATGTCATGTGAACTGGACGCAACCGACATCGCAACCTTAATAATCTTCGCAAACATGAAATCATTCGACTGCACAAGATGATAAAGGCTGCTTCCGAGCACATCGTCTTCCGAACGGATATTGACAAATACCGTCATATCTCCCTGGGCGAGCCGCTGGACTACCGACACATTTTCGTGTATGCTGTCCACCATTCTCTGGAACGAAAGAATCATCGCGCCAATCTCGTTATCCTGGTTGCCTGCCAGCATCTTTTCATCGAACTCGATCTCATCCGCACCCTGAGAAAGCCTGTTCGACCAGTCGGCTACAGCGACAATCGGACCGGAAATCTGTTTGGAAGAGCGATTGCCATAGAATGCCGCAACCAGAAAACCCACCAGAGCGCCAAGGATGCTAATTACAATCAGGGAAAAAATCGTACTCTCCAGTTTTTCAGAGGTTTCGTCCGCAACCTTCTCATACTGGCCTGAAATCCGCCCCAAGCCCTCGATTACCTGATTTACCAGCGGCTTGATCTCGTTCATGTACCGACCGCGCGCTTCCTCTCTGTCCCGCTTTGAAACGGACAAAACTTCGGTGGCCAGGGTATGCATCTGCTCATGCGGGGGCTTAATCATCTGCAATGTGCTTACAACCACCGGGTCAGAGAGATCCTCCTCATTCAGATCCGCGAGCCACAGCCCGAGCTGGCAGGTGTTGTGGTTCAGGCTACCTTTAAATTCTACCCCATCCTGTATACTGTCATTGAACAGCTCCAGCCACTCATAGTGTTTCGCCAGTGCAGACTGGGTGTGCGCCTGATTATTCCTGTTTCTGGAAACCACTCGATAACTTTGCTCAATACGCACCAGAGAGACCAACGAGAGGGCTACCAAGAGAAGCATCACCAGCATGATGCGGCTGTAACCCAACATAATTTGCTTTCGAATAGACTTGCTTTTTTTCTTCATGCGCTTAATCCCCTCTACTTGGTATTCTACCTGGAGACTGTTTGAAAAACGGAAAATGTTATCTCTCTTACAGAACAACAGATACCACATTGAAAACGTGTGGAGCACATCAGGCACTCCTGCATTTTTCATCCTGATATCCGCTTGTTATCTACAAAAATCCATCTACTTTCCTGTTTTCAGACAAACTCCTCGGGGGCATTTCATAGATATCTCACGACGTCCAGAAACTCTCCCCCATGTTTCTGCTGTATACCGGAACGTCTGATATGATGAAATGTTTTTATCCAAAAGCAACTCTTCCCACGATGCTTTTATACATCTATATCATACAAACGGGTCCTTTTATTACTATAGCAGAGCATTTCCGTTTGGTCAAGCCTGGATTCCCAACAATCATTTTTTTCCCGAAACGCACAAAAAAGTGGCTTGTATCTATATCTTTTGGACATGGGTACATATCCGGTCCAGCAAAGATTGAGAATGGCTGACCACTACCAGACCGATTCCCCGCTTTTCGGTTTCGGTCATCAGAAAACGCCAAAGCTGGCTTTGGGTGATGAGATCAAGCATCGCGCTGATCTCGTCGGCAAGCAGGTAACGAGTGCCCCGGCCAAGTGCGCGAGCGATGCAGAACCGCTGCAGTTCCCCGCCGGAAAGCTCGGAAGGATACCGGCTCATCCATGCAGGCTCGATCCCCAGCCCGTCGATCACCCGTTGTTCCAGCCGGTCTGCCTCTGCAAGCGTCCTTCCCAGCCGCATCCTTGGATCGACTGCCAGTTCCGGATGCTGCCAGACCATCTGAACCGGACAGTATCCGCGGATGCTGTCCAGAGGCTTTCCATCGACCAGGACACACCCTTCATCCGGGTGCTCATAGCCCGCCAGAATTTTGCAGAGCGTTGTTTTTCCGCGACCGCTCGGGGCGGCAATCCCCAGCCGTTCCCCCGGCGCAACGGTCAAGTCGAGCTTTTGGAGAATCCTCCGTCCGCCCTTCTCATACCGGAACGAAATCTGTTCCGCTGTCAAAGCCATCCATTTCCCCCCTTATCCAGCCCGGTATGAAAACACCGCGCCCACCCGTCCCCAATCTCCCGGACCGGCGGCTCTGCTGCGCAGCCCGCATCGCGCAAAGGGCATCTCGGCGCAAACGGGCATCCTTCCCATTCTTTCCCCGCATCGGGCTGTACTCCCTCGGCCGGCTCGAATCCGTTCTGCGGCATGGCCCGCCAAAGTGCGCGGGTATACGGATGCCGCAGCGTTTCCTCCCGCGCAAAATCTGCTGCCGATGCCTCTTCGAGCGTCCTGCCCGCATAAAAGACCGCCACCCGGTCAGCAACAGCCAGAGCCAGCTCAAGGTCATGGGTAATCAGCAGAACCCCCGCCCCTCCATCGGCGATCTCCCGGAAGTGCCCTAGAATCCGTTGTGCGGCTTCGGGGTTTAACCCTGGCGTCGGCTCGTCCGCGATCACCAGCTTTGGTATACAGCGCACAGCCGCCGCGATCATCACCCTGCGCGCCATCCCGCCCGAAAGCTCGAACGGATACATCCGTTCGACCTCTTCCCCCAAGCCATACCGGGCAAGCGATTCCCGCGTGCGCCTTCGGGAATCGGGATCTCTTTTCGCTCCATTCAGCTGTGCGCCCACCCGCATCAACGGGTCGAGGTAGCTGACCCCCTGCGGCACCAGGACAATTTCCCTTCCCCGCAGTTTGCGCAGGCGTGCCTCATCCAGCGGTTCCCCCAGGAAGCTGCATGTCCCCTCCATGTGGGCGTTATAAGGCAGCAGGCCGAGGATGGCATGGGCGAGCAGGCTTTTCCCGGAACCGCTCGCCCCCACAACCGCTACGACCTCCCGCTCATAGACCGACAAATCAAGCCCGCGCACGACATGAAGCTGTTTCTGCCGCATCCCGTGTCCATACTGTAAAAACGACACAGAAAGACCCTCAACCTTTAGAATCGGGTCGGATTGCCGCATAACAGAACCCCCTATTCCTGTACGCTGCCCGGGTCAAGCAGACAGCGCAGATTCTCTCCAAGTGTAAAAAACAGCATCACTGCGAGAACCAGAAGCGCACCGGGAAAAACCGCCAGCCACCAGCGTCCCATGGCAAGATACTGCATACTCTCCGATAAAATGACCCCGATAGCAGGCTGCTCGGGCGGAAGCCCAAACCCCAGAAAGGTGATGCTCGCTTCGTGCAGGATTGCATGTGGGAAAAGGAGCACCAGCCCGACCAGAAACTGTGGAAGCAGGTGCGGGAACAGATGCTCTCTAACGATCCGCAGACGTCCGATCCCCAGTTTTTCAGCAATCCGGATAAACGGGCTTTCCCGCAGTTGGAGCAGCTCTGCACGAAGCAGGCGGGCCAGAGAGGGCCAATGGGTCAACGCAATGCCAGCCACCACCCCGGTAAGCCCTCTGCCGCAAGCCAGGGAAATCAAGATCAGCAGAAGGATATGCGGAATCCCCATCACCAGATCAATCAGCCAACCGGTCAGCGCGTCTCCGACGCGTCCGGAGGTTGCCGCAAAAAGCCCGATCACAAGCGCGGCAACCGCACTGATTCCGGCAGTCAATGCACCAAGCCGCAGGCTCATCGAAAGCCCTGCCAGCGTGCGTGCAAACATATCCCGCCCCATCCAGTCGGTACCGAACGGATAGGCCATGCAGGGCGCAAGATTTTTGCGGGAAAAGTCGGTGACCATCGCCTGTCCGGAAAGCAGACCGCCTGCGACCGTCACTGCGAGCAGTGTTATAACCGAACAGAACAGCAACAGAAACGTCCGCTGCCGCCGGTTGAGATGTCGGCTCATCGGCGGGCACCACCTTTCCGGATGCGTGGATCGACCACTCCATAAAGCAGGTCGGCAGCGAGGTTACCGCCAAAAACGATCCCTGCGCTGATGACGGAAATCCCCATCAAAAGCGGCAGGTCGCTCCCCAGCCCTGCGGCCACCGCCGCCTGTCCCAGGCCGGGATAGGAAAACACCTGCTCAACCAGCGTCGACCCGCCAAAAATCTCTCCGATCGCGCCAAACTGCAAGGTGATCGCGGGCAGCAGGACATTGCGCAGCCCATGCCGCAGGACGATCTGCGCTGTCCGTTCCCCTCTCGCCCGCGCAAACAGCACATAGTCGCTCTCGAGCACCTCCACCATCTTTTCCCGGGTGTGCAGGGCGATATTGGGAATCCCGGTAATGCTCAACACGAGTGCGGGAAGTGCCGCATGGTGCAGACGGTCGGCAAGGCTGACATACGCCGCCTCCATACCGATCGGGACACTCAATCCGATCGGGAACCACCCCAGCCAGACTGCGAACACAATCAGCGCCATCAGGGCAATCCAGAAGGATGGGGTGCCCGAAACCAGAAGACAGCCGCCCTGGATCAGCCGATCGGAGAGACTGCCGCGTCTCGCCCCGGCGATCATCCCGAGCGCGACCCCCAGCACCCCGGAGGCACACCATGCAAACCCCATCAGCCAGACCGAATGGGCCATCTTTTCAGCAATCACCCGGGAAACCTCCTGCCGGTAGAGCAGCGAAACACCGAGGTCCCCCCGGAGGAATCCAGACAGCCAGTTCAGATACCGTTCTACCGGCGGCTGCCCCACGCCCCAGTAGCCCTGCAAACGAGCGATCTGCTCCGCACTCATGCTGCCAAGGGCGGTTTGCCCGATGTTCGCCTGAAGCGGGTCGAGCGGGGAAAGCGAAACCAGCGCGAATGCCGCCACGCTCACCCCCAATGTCAGAACTACCATCCGGATCAGTTTCCCGCCGATCCACCAAAGACGTCTTTCCAGTTTGCATCCTCCTCTTTTTAGTCCCAGTTCCAGCGATCCACATTGTTGACGATCGACCAGCCATGTCCATGTGGATGAACCTTCTGTTCCGCAACCCGCAGCCCGTCCCGGACCCAATAAAGATGGTCGATGTTCACCAGCCAGACCCATGGGATATCCCCCTGCTGGGTCACACCGGTTTCCCCGTCCCACTGGGCAGCCTTCCACAAGCTGTAAGCCTCCTCAAGGGAATCCGCCGCGAGCGCAGCGTCCATATAGCGGTCGACCCTGCTGTTAAAATAGGGGGAGTAGACCGCCGACTCTCCCTCCGGCCTGCTATGATAGATGTTGTACAGCTCCATCGGCGTATGCGCACCCCATCCCCATGCAAGCGGCTCGGAAAGTGCGCGGTCGTAAGCGGTATCCCACCCAACCCCCTCCAGGACCGCTTCGATCCCCAGCTTTGCGAGCTGGTTGGAAAAATCCGCGGACAACGCCTGCCTCACCGAATCCCCCGCCGGATAAAGCAGGTGGAAGGATGCGCGCACCCCGTCCTTCTCCCGGATACCATCGGCCCCTGCTGTCCAGCCTGCATCGTCGAGCAGCCGGGCGGCAGCATCCGGATCGTATGGTACCTCGGACGCCGGATTGTACCACGGCATCCGGTCGCAGACGCTGTAAGCCGGTGTTCCATAGCCGTTCAGAACATTTTCGATCATCTCCTGACGGTCCACCCCGATATTGATTGCGCGCCGCACCGCAAGGTCACCGGTCACCGCACTGCCCACCGGCACGCCATCTTCCTCCGGAAATACGCCCGGATACTCCGCCGGGAGGTTGAATCCCCGGTTATCCACCGTCTCGACCGCCATCAGCTGGTAGCCCGAAACCTTCTGGTCCGCATACGAAGCCGCCGTATACGCCAGATCAACCTGTCCCGCCTTTGCCGCCAGAAACGCAGCATCCTCTTCCATAAACAGGATCGTCACCCGTTTCATACGGGGCTGCTCGCCATAATAATCGGGATTTGCCTCAAGTACCACCTGCTGCCCGCGGTCCCACTGCCTAAGCAGGTACCGTCCTGAACCGATTGGCTGCTGCCCGTAGGTGGACGGTTCATAGGCGTGCTCGGGCAGAATCCCCACAACTGCCATCGTGTAGGGCCAGATCGAAAACGGTTCCGACATATGAAACAACACCGTCGTATCCCCAACCGCTTCGGCATGGTCAAGCATTGTGAAGTCATTGACCGAACTGCCCGCCTTAACCGTATTATAGGTGAACGCGACATCCGAGGCGGTCAGCTTTTCCCCGTCCGAAAACCGGACGTCATCCCGGATTTCCACCGTCCAGAGCATCCCGTCCGCACTCGCATCCACTGCAACTGCCAGGTCATACCCAATCTCAAGGTCTTTGCCGGTCACCGTCAGGGTGCTTTGGATCAGCGGTTCATGCACGTGCTCGCCCGCACCCCAGCCATAAACCGGGTCGAAGCCCGCTTCCGGTTCGGAGTTCGGCCCCATTGCCACCACAACCGTATCCTTTTCCACAGTCCCCAAAACCGACGAGACACTGTTCTGGGCTGCGCAGCCGGATACCAAGAGGCAGGCGGTAAATATGCCTGCAAAAATCTGTTTTAACAAATGTATTCACCCTTCCAGGACGCAAAAAAGCGCCACGAATCAGGCGGCATCTGCTGCGCCGCACTGTACCTTCATGGCACCTGCTATTTTATCTTCTATTATAATAGTATAAGGAAAAACCGGCGATCTGTCAAGCCGCGCCCGGCCATATAAATTCCCCAAAGGATTTTTAAAATTTTTTTGCAAAACCACTTTAGATAGCGTCTACACGCGTTAAATACGTATACGCCATCTAAGAACCTGTATTCATAACCATTCGACACCGTCTGAGCGGGTCTTTTGCCGGCCTGCTGCGTTGAAAAACCTTGCAATACACAAAGTATTGTCTGCGTTTTTTCGCCTTGCAGGACAGCAAAATCCCTCGCCCATCCGGCATCCTCTGATTATGAATACAGGTTCTAAGTTTGAAGCGAATCAAAATACTGAAGTTGAACTGGATGGTACTGGAACAGAAGGACTTGACTTCCAGAAAGTCGTGCTTGAGGCGCAGGAGCCTGCTGCCGGCGCTGCTAAAGCGGCTGTTGCTGATGCGCCTGAAAAGCCGGACTTCAGCGGGGCGACTGCACTCACTTTCGACGACGCAGATGGTAACGGTGCTTCCGCAGATGCTAGCGGTTTGAATGCGGATGCGATCCAGGCGGCGCTTGATGCGGCTGCGGCAGCAGATCCTACTGTGACTGGCGGCAATATCACGATTGAGCTGAATCAGGCAGGTGACGGATACGAGCTGAAAGCTGGCAATGTTCTGCTTGGCAGCACCGGCAATGCAGCAAATAATAGTATCGTTGGCGCAGACAATGCTGGTACGGACAAAGAATTGGTATTCACTACTGCGGATGGTACAGCACTTGGAAAATCCGAGAATATCCAGGCCGCGAACAGCCGTATCCGCGACACCGATATGGCCAAGATGATGATGGAATACACCAAGGTCAACGTGGTTACCCAGTCTGCACAGGCGATGCTCGCTCAGGCGAATCAGCAGCCCCAGAGCGTGCTCCAGCTCCTCCAGTAAGGATTGTTGTAAGCATTTTTCTGTGTCTTTTCTTCAAAACAGCCGGACGGTAAAAACCGTCCGGCTGTTTCCTTTGGGAAATCGCACAAACAAATCTTGAATTGTTTGTGAATTTTTTTGGATTTTCTTGACTTCTCCCCCCTGTTTGGATACAATTCTGTTAGACGGTTAATTATTAGCCGTTTAATTTTTTTATCGCTGAAAGGAGTGTCCGCTTGGAAACGCTATGCGGTATCCTACAGATGGACTGGGAAATCCATGCACTGCAAAAACAGTGCCTCAACAAGCTGCTTTCCGACCGGGGCATCCACTTTGGGCAGCCACCGCTGCTCTTTACCCTGCGGCAGCTTGGAAGATGCAGCCAGAAGGACCTCGCAAAGTCGCTGTGTGTTTCCCCCGCTTCGATCGCCGTGTCCCTCAAGCGGATGGAGAAAGCCGGGTTGATTATGCGGGTGCCTGATCCGGACGATCTGCGCTCCAACCGGATCGAGCTGACCGAAGCCGGCAAAGCCTCTGCCGATTATGCCGAACAGGGGCTTCGGGAGGTTTCGGGCCAGAGCTACTGCGGGTTTTCAGAGGAAGAATTTTCGCTGCTGATGGATTTTTACCGACGTATGCGGCAAAACCTGACCGACTATAAAGAAAAACTGGAGGGATCCGATTGAAACTGCTTTTTCCCTATCTGAAACCTTATCGGAAATCGGTTGTCATCGCCATTCTGTTCATGCTCTTTGACGTGATCTGCGAGATTCTCCAGCCGATCCTGATGTCCAATATCGTTGGCGCCGGCATCCAGAGCCAGAATATCCCCTATATCCTCGGGATTGGCGCTGTGATGCTCCTGCTCGCCGTTTTTGCGATCTTCTCCGGGTTCGGCAATGCGAAACATTCCGCCACCGCAGGCGTAGGTTTTGCCGCCAATCTGCGCAAAGGGCTGTTCACCAAGGTGCAGCAGTTTTCCTTTAAAAATATCGACGATTTTTCTACCGCCTCCCTCGCGACCAGGCTCACCAACGATGTGACCCTGCTGCAAAACTCCGCGATCATGGGCCTACGCATCCTGATTCGTGCACCGCTCATGTTCCTCTTCGGGCTGATGATGGCGCTGCGGATGAATCCCGAGCTGGCGATGATCCTTGTGGTTGCCATACCGGTACTGTTAATCGCGCTCGGGCTGATTATCCGCACTGCATTCCCGCTCTTCAACCAGATGCAGGAGCGGATAGATGGCTTGAACGGCAGCGTTCAGGAAAACCTGACCAATGTCCGGGTGGTCAAATCGTTTGTCCGCCAGCAGTTTGAAAAGCAGAAGTTCCGCACCTCCAATGATGGCCTTACCGATGCATCCCTGCGCGCAATGAATGTTGTCATCCTGAATATGCCGCTGCTCATGCTGGTCATGAACCTTTCTACCCTCTCGGTTATCTGGTTTGGCGGTCAGCAGGTGATCGGCGGATCGCTTGATGTCGCGCAGATGACTGCGTTCATCAACTATATTTTCCATATCCTCATGTCCCTGATGATGCTTTCGATGATGTTCGTGCTCCTTTCCCGCGCGTCCGCATCGCTCAAGCGCGTCACCGAGGTGCTTCGCACCACTGTCGATCTCACCGATTCCATCCATGCCGGGGAATATCCGATCCAGGGTGAGGTCAAATTTGAGGATGTATCCTTCAAATACGATCCCAAGCATCCGGAGAATATCCTGGAGGGCATCAGCTTTGAGGCGAAGCCGGGCGAGGTGGTCGCGATCATCGGCGGGACCGGCGCGGGCAAAAGCTCGCTGATCCAGCTGATCCCGCGTCTTTATGATGTGACCGGCGGACGGGTCTTGGTGGATGGCCGGGATGTGCGTGACTATTCTCTGGACTCACTGCGCGGCCAGATCGGCGTAGTGCTCCAGAAAAACACGCTTTTCTCGGGCACCATCCGCGACAATCTGAAATGGGGCAACCCAAATGCCACCGAGGAAGAGGTGGTCGCCGCGGCGCAGGCGGCGCAGGCACACGAATTCATCAGCAGTTTTCCGGATGGGTACGACACCTGGATTGAGCAGGGCGGTGTCAACGTGTCGGGCGGACAGAAACAGCGGCTCTGCATCGCGCGGGCTATGCTCAAAAAACCGCCCATCCTGATCCTCGACGACAGCACCAGTGCGGTTGATACCGCCACCGAAAGCAGGATCCGGGAGTCGTTCCATACGATGCTGGCGCATACCACCACCTTCCTGATCGCGCAGCGGATCAGCTCGGTGCGGGATGCCGACCGGATCATCGTCCTGGATGACGGGCGGATCGCCGCAGTCGGCACCCATGACGAGCTGATGAAAACCAGCGAAGAATATCAGGAAATCTACTACTCCCAGCAGGAAAAGGAGGCGGATGCATAATGGCTCCTCACAACAAACCCGCTGCCATCCGAAAGCCCAAAAATTTTGGTGCGTCAGTCTCATTTGTCTGGTCCTACCTCAAACGCAGGAAAGCCATGCTCTTTCTGGCCGCGGTTATGGTGGTCGTGAACATCGGCGCATCGCTGGCGGGGACTGCCATGCTCCAGCCGATTATTGATAACTTTTTACAGCCGGTGGAGCAAATCCCGGTTGCCGCGCGGTTTGCCGGACTGCTCAAAGGGGTCCTGACCCTCCTGTGCATCTATCTGGCCGGAGTTTGCGCAAGTTACCTGCAAATCCGCCTGATGCTTTCCGCTACCCAACGTTCGATCAATGACCTGCGAAGGGAGCTGTTCGATCACCTCCAGGACCTCTCGGTCCGCTACTACGACACCCACACCCATGGCGAGATGATGAGCCGGTTCTCGAATGACGTCGATACCCTCAACGACGCGCTTGCCAATTCGCTGACCTCCCTCTTTTCAAGTGTGATTACCCTGGCCGGTATCCTCTTCCTGATGCTGCGTCAAAGCTGGGTGCTCACCCTGCTTACCCTCGCGATGACACCTGTTATGTTCCTCGCGGCGGGTAGCCTGATGAAACGCAGCAGTAAATATTTCGTTGCGCAGCAGGCCAATCTCGGCAAGGTCAACGGTTATGTCGAAGAGATCATAACCGGGCAGAAGGTGGTAAAGGTGTTCTGCCACGAGCAGGACGCGATTGCGGAATTTGACGAATATAACGAGGCCCTCCGCCAGACCGCTACTACCGCACTCACCTATTCTGGCCTGATGATGCCGGTCATGATGAATATTTCCACCATCAATTATGCGCTTGTTGCAATGATCGGCGGCCTGCTTTCGATCTTTGGATATCTGAGCGTCGGCGGGCTGGTCGTTTTCCTCCAGCTCACCCGCCAGTTCTCGCGGCCGATCACCGAGGCTTCCAGCCAGTACAATGCAGTCATCACCGCCATCGCGGGCGCAGAACGGATTTATGAAGTCATGCTCGAACCCGCCGAAGAGCCTGATCCGCCGTATGCCGCTACGCTGGTGCAGGAGGAGCATGACTTTTTCTGGCAGCAGTATGGCGAAGACGGAAAACCATCCGGACGGGTGCCCGTTGCCGGGGATGTGCGGTTCGAGGAGGTCTCCTTTGGGTATGCCCCCGAAAAGCAGATTCTCAAACAGATCTCCCTCTATGCAAAACCCGGCCAGAAGATCGCGTTTGTGGGATCAACCGGTGCGGGCAAAACCACCATCATCAATCTGCTCACCCGGTTCTATGACATCGACCAGGGCAGGATTACGGTCGATGGAATCGACATCCGCAACATCCGAAAAGACAGCCTGCGCGAAGCAATGTCGGTCGTGTTGCAGGACACCCACCTGTTTACCGGCACTGTACGGGAAAACATCCGTTATGGCCGTCTTTCTGCCACCGATGAGGAGGTCGAACAGGCAGCCCGCCTTGCAAGTGCACATTCGTTCATCACCCGCCTGCCCCAAGGCTACGATACCGTGATCGAAGGGGACGGCGCAAATCTCAGCCAAGGCCAGCGGCAGCTTCTGAACATCGCACGAGCAGCGGTTGCAGACGCGCCGATCTTGATTCTGGATGAAGCGACCAGCTCGGTCGATACCCGGACCGAACGCCATATCGAGCATGGACTGGACCGTTTGATGCAGGGGCGCACAACGTTCGTTATCGCGCATCGGCTCTCAACTGTCCGTAATTCCAAAGCTATCATGGTTATGGAACATGGACAGATTATCGAGCGCGGCACCCATCACGACCTTCTCGAACAGAAAGGCCGATACTACCAGCTCTATACCGGCGCGGTTGAACTGGACTGACTACGATCGGTAACTAAAAAAACGACCCTCTCAGGCCGGCACCGCATAGAGCAGTGCCGGCCTTCCTCTTAGAACCTGTTCCGTATTTCTTTATGCAAGGGGGCTTTTTCACTTGCAAAAAGCCCCCTCTTGCCGCTTCGCGGCAATTCACCCGAAAAACGCGCTTCACAGGATAAAGTATTTCGCTCATTGCGATGAGCGACCAAAGGCTCTGCCTTTGGAAACCGCGATTTTTTGGAAAAAATCGAGTAAAACTTTAATTTTGGAAAAAAGCGGCGCCCAGCCCGGAAGGGAGGGGCCTACGGGGAGGGGTCACCGACCCCTCGCCCGTAAGGCAAACTGAGGGGGCGTCGCGCGAAGCGCGCTTCGGGCTGAAAGCCCGAGAAGACCCCCGAAGAAGGGCGCTTGCGCCCCGGAAGTTCGGGCTGGAACCCAAACTTCCGTTGCCTCACTGCCCTTGGAAACCGCGATTTTTTGGAAAAAATCGAGTAAAACT
>NZ_QZEG01000080.1:0-8861 GCF_009917605.1 Anaerotruncus sp. 1XD42-93
CACCGGGTCAGGGCCTGTGCCAGCTTTTCATAGGAATAGGGCTTGACCAGGTAAAATGCCGCCGCCACATCGTAGCTGTCCACAGCAAATTCCTTGGTGGTTGTCGTAAAGATCAGCTGGCAGGCATCATCCTGCTCCCGGATTTTTTTCGCCGCTTCCATGCCGGTCATGCCGGACATATAAATATCCAGAAAAACCACATCAAAGGCATCCGGGGTGAAGCCCGCAAGCAGGGCTTCGCCGCTTTCAAAAACTGCCGGGGCCGGAACCAGGACAACCCCCTGCTCCCGCGCCCAGCGGCAGATCAATTCCCGCAGTTTCCCAGCGTCTGCCCAAAGGTCGTCTACAATGGCAATCCGCATCATTTTCGCCTCCTAACATAAAAAACTTCGTTTGTCAAGACCTATTATACCATATTTTCAGCGCCCTGGCCTACATCTCATGCAGATTTTTGACATCTCATGCAGAGCCTATTGACAAGGGGGGGGGGTAAAACGCTATCCTAATATTAACCGATTCCTTAAAGGGGTCGGTTTTTTTGATGCCATTTTTTCATTTTTTATCTGCTGCGGAAAGGAGGAGCCGGATTGAGGATTGCACTTTATAATGAAAACCCCGGAGAACTGAAAGCACTGGCAGGGCAGCTTGACCGGTGCGCCAGGGAACACCTGCGTTTTGCGGAGATCGTCCCCTATGCCAGACAGGAGGATTTTTGCAGCATGGTGAGGGACGGGCCGGACTTTGACCTGTTTGTGGTGGCGCAGGATGGCACGTTCAGCCTGGAGGTGGTGGAACTGCTGCGGGAGGAGCGGCCAGAGGCGCGGATTTTCTGGTTCTCTGACCTGGACTTTGCCCTGCGCGCCTACCGCTACAACGCGGACTGGTTCGGGCGAAAGCCGGTTGCTCTGCCCGCTATGCAGAAAGCCTTTGGGCAGTTTGTGCGCCGGAGAGGGCAGCTATTAGCGGAAAACGCAAATGCTTTGTAAGCAGCCCGTCCCAAAACCAAAAAGCGCCTGCCCAGGGCGCGGGACTTATCCAGGCACAGGGAATTGGGAACCACACATTTTTTCAAAATATCAGGAGGGCATTTTATGAGAAACAAGTTAAGGAGGCCGCTGGCGTTCCTGCTGTCTGCGGTGATGATCGTCACCATGTCGGGAACGCCAGTTCATGCGGTGGCAGACAGAGGACAGCCGGAAACCGGGCTGTGCGAACACCACACCGCGCACACGGACGATTGCGTCTACACGGAAGAAACGCCGGGAACGCCATGCGGCCACGAACACACAGAGGACTGCTACACCAAAGTGACCGAGTACGTCCACGAGCATACGCCGGAATGTTACCCGGAGGAAACAGAGGGCAGCGTATCGGACAACGAGGCTACCCCGGCAAATGCAGAGGAACGGGAGCCGGTAAACTGCCCACACATCTGTGATAAGGAAAGCGGCTGTGTTACGGAAAAATCAGACTGCCAGCATGAGCATGACAGCGAGTGCGGCTACACCGAAAGCACGCCGGGAACACCATGCACCTATGTGTGTGAAATCTGCAATCCGCAGGACAGCAGCGAAGCCGACGAGGAGCCGGAAACAGGAATCATCAAACAAGAGCATTGCTCTTGTTTGACCCTCTGTACAGAGGGTCAAATCAATCCTGACTGCCCGGTCTGCGGCGGGTCGGATGCCGGCCTGTCGGACTGCAAAGGGAAAGCTGCAAAAGAAGATGCAAAACAGCCGGAAGATACCGGCATCTGCAAGCATCATCAGGAACATGACGATGCCTGCGGCTACCAGCCGGAATCGGAGGACAGTGTAGGAAGTCCGTGTACTTATGAGTGCCGTATCTGCCCCATTGAGGACTTGATCGCCGCCCTGCCGGACAAAGTGACGGAGGATAACGCGGAGGATGTGCGGGCGCAGCTTGATAAGATACTTGCGCTTTTTGCGGAGCTGACAGAGGACGAACAGGAGCAGCTTGACCTCTCCCGCTGTTATGAGTTACAAGAGGCGCTGGACGGGGCAAAAACGCCCGTTCCTGCAGAAGAAATACTGACAGACGCTGTGGCGGAGATTGTAAAATCAGACGGCTCCACCACCTATGTGGGCAGTTTGGACGATGCGTTCAAAGCGGAAAACAGCGGCGCGGTGATTACACTGCTGGCGGACGTGGAGAGGACAACTAAACTCGAAATCAAAATTGACTGCACCCTGGACTTGGGCGGGCACACCATCACCGGCACAAACAACTCAATTTCCATTGTTAGTGGAACAGATGTGACCATCCAGGGCGAGGGCGGAATCAGTTCCGAACGATCGGACGCTCTTAGTGTGAGCGGAACAGTAAGGCTCAAGGGCGGAGTTTTCTCCGGCACAGACGGCGTTTTTGTAGAAAGTGATGGAGTTTTATATGTCAGCGGGGATGTAAAAATTATTGGGACTGTATTCTATGGGCTTTTATGTCACTCGGAAAGTGTTCACCTTTCCGGAGGTACATTCCAGAGTCCCGACCCAAGAAATATGATTATGCCTGATAAGGTGCTTAAAAATCTGCTGGAAAACGGTTATGCCTATTTCTACAACGGCCAAATCCCTGTTACGGATGATGGACTGAACGGGAATCAGTTCGGCTCTTGGGACTATACGTCTGTCATGGTGAAGGAGTGCAGTCATACCGGCGATGGCGTCTGTGAGTACACCCATACCTCTGGTGCCACGACCCATAAGAAAACCTGCCTTGCCTGTGGATTGGTGGAGAGTGCAGAGAAATGCAGCTTTGATGGGATTGGGAAATGCAGCTTTTGTGATGCTGTGCTGGCAGTCAGACTGGCCGCTGACCTGGCTTTGACCTACACCGGCACAGCGCAGACACCCGCTGTCACTGTTACGATGGACGGGCAGACGCTGACGGCAGGGAATAACTATACAGTAACCTACGCTAACAATGTCAACGCTGGGGATACGGCAAAAGCCACCGTCACCGGCACAGCGTTCGAGGGTACAGCAGAACTTCCATTCTCCATCGGCAAGGCCACTCCCACGGTTGAGTGGGAAAACGATGATGTGGAGTTGACCTACACCGGCCAGCCTGCGGACATCAAGCCGGCTGTGACGCTGGTAAACGGTGAAGCCTTTAGCGGAATGGTCACTTACACTTATGGAGTATATTCCGGCCCTGACCGGCCCGTCAACGCCGGGAGTTATACCGTCCAGGCCAGTATTCCGGAGCAGGAAAACTACACTGCCGCTAAGAGCGGCTGGATGATACTGACCATCAATAAGGCAGCAGCTCCCACCATTACCTGGCCTGCCGCCAATGGACTGACCTATGGGCAGAAACTGTCCGAGAGTACGCTGAGCGGAGGCAGTACAGAATACGGTTCCTTTGCATGGGAGAAACCGGATACTGTTCCAACCGCTGGAACTGCTGGACACAGCGTGACCTTTACGCCAAGCAATTCCACCGAGCAGAATTATGAACCCATCGCAACCAAAACGCAGGATGTGGATGTCACTGTGGCACAGGCCACTCCTACCGTCACAGTAGCGGTAAAAATGAGCGGCAGTGCAAACAGCCGGGTAGCAGACTTGATTATCACCGTTGCCGGCGCACAGAACGGCGCGGCTCCTGCGGGCAGCATTACCCTCACCAGTGATGGATTAAACGAAACCCTGACCTTGCAGAACGGGAAAGCGGCCTATAAATGGGAAAACCTGTCTGACAAGGAGTACACAGTCACAGCGGCATACAGCGGCGATACCAACTACAAGGCTGCTAACGGCCAGCTGACCTTTGACGCAGCGAAGAAGGAGCAGGCGGCTCTTGCCATTTCCCCGGTGGCAGCAAAGACCTACGGCGATCCGGCGTTTGGCCTCGACACCACTGGCGGCAGCGGCACTGGTGCGGTCAGCTTTACAAGCTCCGACCCGTCCATTATCAGCATCAATGGCAGCACCGCCACCATCCATAAGGCCGGAACTGTCACGATTACCGCAAGGAAAGCGGCGGACAACAACTACAATGAAGCCGTGGCAGCCATTTCCCTGACCATCGGAAAAAGACCGATTACTGTAACGGCAGACAGTTTTACCGTTGTAAAGGGCGCGGCGATGCCGACCCTGGACTATCAGGCAGATGGACTTGTGAACAACGATACCTTTCCGACAGACCCAATCATGACAACCAGTGTATCAGATACCAATACCCTTGGAGAATATGCCATTGTCATCAGCGGCGGCATACTGACCAACGGGGACAGCTACCAGATCACCTATGTAAACGGCAAGCTGACTGTAACGGACAAAATCCCCGTTCAATTAACCATAGCAGCAACTCCTGACTCTCTCGCTGGCGGTGGAACAGTAACGCTGACCATCAGCGGCCTGCCCTCCGGCGGAGAGGCAACGGTAAGCTGCTCTGACAGCAGTATCAATGTTACCGGCGGCGGAACAAGCTGGAAAGCCGACCTGCCTAACGAAACAGCAACATACACCTTTACCGCGAATTACGGCGGCGACGTCCAGCATAGCAGCGCAGTGGCAACCTGCACCGTCAGCGTGACTAAGCAAACCGGCGGTGGTTCTTCCGGCGGTGGAAACGGAAACTCCGGCGGTTCCGGCAACGGGGGAGGTTCTTCGTCCGGCGGCAACGGTTCTTCCAGCGGTGATAATGGTTCCTCTGGCGGCGGCTCCACGATTGTAGCGCGTCCCGACGAAACCAAGCCGGACACTCCTACCACCAGCCAGACCAAACCGGCAACACCGGATAAAAACGGGAATGTGGCGGTGGATAACGGCACTGTCCAGTCTGCCATCAACACGGCAAAGAACGATGCCAAAAAGAACGGCAATACCGCAAACGGCGTGGCGGTTGTCATTCCTGTCACGCCAAAAGAAGGACAGAACTCTTTTAACGTAACCATTAACGCCCAAACCCTGAACACCCTCGTCCGCGAAAATGTGAAGCGTCTGGAAATCAACATTGAGGGTGTGGTTGTTGGAGGGATGGACACAAAACTGCTGAAATGGCTGGATACTCTGTCGGCAAACGGGGACGTTATTTTCCAGGTAAAGAAAACAGACCCGTCCGGTTTATCCAAGGAAGCCAAAGCTGCCATCGGCACAAGACCGGTCTATGACCTGTCGCTGGTATATCTCTCCGGCGGGAAAGAAACGCCGATTACCGATTTTGGCGGTCATACCATCGCTGTCCGCCTGCCTTATGCTCCGGCAAAGGAGGAGCAGGCCGGAAATCTGTACGCGGTCTATGTGGATGGCAAGGGCAAGGTGGAATGGCTGACAAAATCCAGCTATGACCCTGACCTGGGTACGGTTGTCTTTGAAACCGGGCATTTCAGCATCTACGGCATCGGCTATAAGAACCCTGTCCCGGCCTTTACAGACATTAAGAACCATTGGGCTGCGGATAACATCATCTTTGTAGCCAGCCGGGGACTGCTCACCGGTACGGGAAACAACCAGTTCAGCCCCAACATGGGCATGACACGGGGAATGTTCGTCACCGCCCTGGGGCGGCTGGCAGGCATCGACCCGGACAGCTACAAAACCGGGAAATTCACCGATGTGAAAGCGGACGCCTACTACGCCCCATATGTGAATTGGGCAGCGGAAAAAGGCATTGTAAACGGCACCTCCGCCACCACTTTTTCCCCGGACACCAACATCACGCGGGAACAGATGGCGGTGATTATGGCAAATTACGCGAAAAAGCTGGGCTATGACCTGCCGGTTGCCCACGAAGCTGTGACCTTTGCGGACAACGCACAGATCAACGGCTGGGCGGCAAAGGAAGTCAAAGCCATGCAGCAGGCGGGCATCCTGGCGGGGAAAGGCGGCAACCGTTTTGACCCGAAAGGAACCGCCACCCGCGCCGAAGTCGCTACTGTCCTGCGGCGGTTTGTGGAGATCGTCATTGACCCGCAGACTGCCCAGGGCTGGATGCAGAACCACAGCGGCTCCTGGCAGTACATGAAAAACGGCAAAGCCGCCACTGGCTGGCTGCAAGACAACGAAAAATGGTACTGGCTGGACAATAACGGCTGGATGTTCGCCGGGGGCTGGAAGCAGATCGGCGGCAAGTGGTACTACTTCTATCCAGACGGCTCAATGGCGGTCAATACCGCCATTGACGGCTACACCATCGGCCCGGACGGGGCAAGGAAACAAAAATAATCAAAATAAAGGAGGAACATTCATGAACCCAAAAATTATCCAATTCCCAAAAACTGACCTATGCAGCAGCCTTTCCGCCATTGGAAAGGAAAACAACAAATATGTTGCCGCTGTAACAGCCATCGAAAATACGATGGTGACATTAAGCCAGATGTCAATGCCCCCAAAAACTGACTTTGCGAATGAGCCTAAGACATATGACCAGATTGCCGAATGCTACAAAAAGATTCAAAACCTCGCTGTCGAGTTCACCACAAAAATATACAGCGAACTGGAGCATTATCCCAATGCCTGCATCACATCCCTGGAACGCATAGACGCCAGCCTGAAAAAAGCCCAGGAAAAAGTGGATTTCATCATGAGCAATCCCAAACTGAGCGAAGATGACCTGTCATATGAGGTCAATTTGCTGACCCGCTATATGGATGCCATTGCGGAAGAAGCCGACGGGCAGATTGCCGACCTGAACATATTGATTGGTAATTTAGAGAAATTCAAGGAAAAAAGCGTACAGACGATTGAGGTCACGATGAAAACCATCCTCGATGACATAAAAATCGAAACAGAAGAATACCAGGCGGCTGAAAAAGCGCTCGGAGAAGCAAAAAAGGCGCTGGAAAAGGAAGTCAACGAACAGATTGCAATGCTTGTTGGCAGCGTAATCGGAACGATTGCGGCCATTATCGGCGCAGCTTTCCTTGTTGCAGTTTCCATTGCCACCGCAGGCGGCGCACTGGTAATCAGCCTTACCGTAGCCGGCGCACTGGTCGCGGTAGGCGCGACTCTTTTCGCCATCGGTTTCGACGCTTACAAGCTGGATTCCGCATTAAAAGAATTAAAACATACCACTGCAAAACTCGAAAGTTATGCAGCGGACATCCTGCTGTTCTCGCAATGGCATGACAACGTGGTTCAATGCGCCGAACAGCTTGACGGCATCCGGGAAAAGCTGGCCACCGTGCAGGATTCCTGGACAAAGGTAAAAAATGGCTTTGCGACCATCAGCGCCAAGGTCAAAAAGGCCAAAGGAAACCTGAGCAGCAGGGAATGGGAAGAATTAAAGTCTGTTTTTGATGCCTGCCAGGAAACCAGTGAAAAAACAAAAGCCATGCTGGAAAGCATGAAACTGGAAAACAACCGTTTTTCCGATGCAAAACTGTACGGAGGAATGACAAAGGCGCAGGTGGAGGAAGCCTTAAAAAATGGCAATCTGCTTACGTTCAAAGAGTGTATGCTGGCAATCTGAGTAATAGCGCCGGATAAAAAAGAATATTCAACGTAAACTGTTTTTTGTACCAAATGTATCAAGTCGCGAAAGGCGGCAAGGGAGCAGAAAGCCCTTGCCGCCTTTTCTTTTTTGCTTCTTTTTGCTGCATTATGCGGGGAGGTGACAGTTTGACGCGACCCTTTCGGTTTTCCTGATGCCGCCGGATGGCGGCATGGGCAGACTATATCTTATTTGACGTTCCATAATTTCAAAAAGGTGCAGGCAACCCTACGGTTGCCTGCGCCTTTTTTTCTTATCGACAATTTTCCGCAGCATCTTCTGTCCGATTTCGGAGGGTTCTGCGGAAAACGGTCGAAGAAAATCCGGCTTTTCCACGCTTTTATTGCTGTCCTGCCGGATTTTTTTGAAAAAAGCAAAAAAATTTTGAAACCGCATGGAAAATGGTATGCCGCCCGCGCCCCGCCCCTCTCCGGGAATCTGAAACCCAGCCCACTTTCAAATTTTCGGAGGAAACAAAATGCACAATCAAGCTGAAAAAATTTTTTTGAACTTTTTTCTTAAAGGGCAAGGTTCGCTTGCCCTTTACCAGATACCATTGGTTTCAGAGAGCAAGGGAAAGGGGGTGGACGCATGAATTATGCAGAACGGCGGGAAGCGATTCTGGAAGTGCTGTGCATAAGGCGGCACGATACATACCGCAACCTGGCATTTGAATTTCAGGTTTCGAGAGAAACCATCCGGCAGGATATAGCTGTCCTCATGTGTTCCTACCCCATTGAAACGGTACGCGGTCGGCATGGCGGCGGCGTCAAGATTGCGGACGGGTTTTACCTTTACCGCAAAAAGCTGACAGTACGGCAGGCTGCGCTGCTTGTGAAATTAAGCGCCCAGCTTGCCGGGGACGACCTCGCCACGATTGACAGTATTCTCCGTCAGTTTGCTCCCTAAGCATCTATCCATTGAACCTTGAAAAACAGCAGGACAGGCTCCTGCTCATAGCCAGTATGTAAGTGATTGCATCCTGCATCAGCCATTCCACGCCACGACTGTCTGCGGCCAGGGACAGCGAAAGGGGGTGAAAACCCTGCCCCTGCCCGTCAAACCGATAGCATCAAAGGCACGAGCGATACCGGCATGGCTGTCCGGCGCATGGCAGCGCCGCAGACGCGGGATGCGCCGCAAACACCCGTATCGCAGGGTAAAAGGGAGGTACTGTGGGACTGGTATGGGCAGCTTCGTCAACTGCCGCCGCCGTCTGTCGGTATCGCGCCAACGTGCCGTGTTGGGCTTACATACTCCCGTGCCGGGGGTGGGCAGTAAGGCGGTCATGCCGCCTGATAATACGGCACAGATTTCTGAGAAAGGCATCAGAGAGGAACCCGCGCCGGTCACATTCCCTCACAGAATGGGGGCGCAAAACAGACCGCGCGGGCTTCTCCTTT
>NZ_QZEG01000081.1:0-8845 GCF_009917605.1 Anaerotruncus sp. 1XD42-93
TTGGAGAACAGCTCCTTTTTGCGGACTTCGGTATTGGCCTCATGGATAAAAGCGATCTGGCTGGCGGGCATACCCTGTGCGATGAGTTTCTGCCGGATGTCCTCATAGACCGTAAAGGCCAGCGGTTTCTCCGGCTCTGGAACTGCCTGTTCCAGAGCGTGAAGTATCGGGTTATCCAGCGTTTTAGCCACCTTTTTGGAGCCAGCCGCCTGGGGTGTGGAAATGTCGCAAAACACCAGCTGGGTCAGCTTTTCCGGCTGTCCGTCCCGCCAGATTTGCAGGATATTGTCCACGCACTGGTTGACTTTTGTGCCGGGTTCGTCCGGCAGCATGGGGTTGATAATGCGCTGGTCCAGCCCCAGCTTTCGGCCATCCGAGGTGATTTTCAGCATATTGTCGGTTGATGGGTCAACGGTCCCCGAATGGACTTTGGCGGCGCGCTCGGAGAGGGCCTTCACCATATCCTGCTGGTGTTCGGTGGGCTTTGCCACGATATTGTGGTATTCCACCTCTGGGGTGGGCAGATCCAGCTGGTCGGCGGTCTTGATGTCCGCCACCTCTTTGAACAGGTTCATCAGCTCCGGCAGGTTAAAGAACTTGGAAAATCTTGTCCGCGCCCGGTAGCCCGTCCCCTCCGGGGACGGTTTGTCAAGAGGATTTTTTGATTTCCTCTAAATTGAACTTGTCAGAAGCAAAGCAATCGCCTAAAACTTCATGGACACAAAGGCCACGAAACGCTGTATCCATGGGCTTTTTCGCCGTTTCGGACTGCTTCACACTGACAATAAAATTGGTGTTTCCTATACGGATAGAATATTGATTTTCCATAGTGCTCCTTTCCAAAAATCGTGGGCTTCCGACAGCGAAAGCCCGGTTTCGACGCCTGGGCGTTCAGTTTAGAACAGGTGAAGAAGTCAAAAAGTCGGGAGTGTAGTCGAAGCGGCTATCTCTCCCAACCCTTGCTCCTGTTCTTCTGTTTTCTCGCTTCACGCTCGGCCTGCCGCCTGCGCTCCGCTTCCTCCTTTTCTCTCCGCTCCTGCGCTTCCTTGACGCTGAACAACTCCCTGACCTTGCTGACAAACACCCGCACAACATCGGGAAAATGCTCCATAGCGTCCAGAAACGGCTGGCATTTCTCTTTCAGAGCGTCATACCGTTCCTGCGCTTTCTGCAACGCCGATGAAGCCCTGGAATACTGCTGGCGGTAATAGCGGGCGTTCTCTTTCAGATTGTGAATCTCGTTCCGGCTGGTAATGCCCTCCTTTGCCAGCGAGGTAAGCTGGGAGTAGTCCTCTTTGCTGATAGCGACCTTTCCCGTGATGGTCTTTTGACCCATGCTGTCAATGTCGCTGAGGGTCATGCTGACCTCGTGGGCCGCCTGGTACTTGGTCTGCTCCCTTGCAACCTTCTCTTGGAGCTTGGAGAGCCGTTTGGTATCCTGTTTAATCTGATATTGGAGCGAACTCAGATTTTCGGAAGTGCTGCCACGCTCGCCACGCTGGAAGTCGGTAAAGCCATGCTCCCGCATATGCTCAAACAATTCATCTTGCAGGACGCTGTATGACGCCCGGTACTTCGGCTTGCCGTTCTTCCGCAGGATTGCCCTGCCGTGTTCATCGGTGAGGGGAATATCGGAAGCCCATTTCTTGGAGTGGCTGATCTGATGGATAACCTCTTTCACCGTCCCACGCAGGGCGGGGTCTTTACACCGCTTGCTCCACAGGATTTCTTTCTCAACCACAGGCAGGACAACGGCGTGAAGATGGTAGTGGTACACATCCTTTCCCAACTCGTCACTTGCCGCCCGGTTGATTTCATCGGCGTGCATGACGGCGGAGATGACATTCTCGCTTCCGAACTTATCTTCCAGAAAGCGCACCGCCTCGGCGTAGAACTCCCTGGCGTAGTCATAGCCGCCGTTCCGCTCAAAGTACATCGTGTTCACATCAATGATAATCTCGTCAAAAAGGGTAGCGTCCTGCCGAAGCCCCCGCAGGCTGATTGCCCCATCCGCTTCCATCTCCCGCAGAATTTCCATATAGGACTTCCCGCCGGGGTCACAGAAATGGACATTGAGGGGTATCCGCTCCGGCACGACATTGATGTTGTCGTAGCTTTCGTTCTTCCTCTCATTGTGCCGTTCAGCCGCCCCAATGTCGGAGGACTTGTACTGCTTCACACGGGCGCAGCTCATATCGGGCCTTGGTTCTTTTGCCATCGGTTCCTCCTTTCCGAGAGGTGGCGGGGGAGCGCCGTTACACAACATTCTGCGAATGTGTGTAACCCACTATGACACTTTCGGCTTCGCCGCAAAGATGTCGTGGGCAAGGGCTTTCCCCCCTTGACCTCCCTTAAAACCTCAATTCAAAACGGCAGGCCGTCATCCGCCGTGACTGCCTGCCGTTCCTCTTTCGGTTTTTCGCCCATCGTCAAAGCCCAGTACCAAAGAAAGCCCTCCTTCACCGAGTGAACGCCGGCTTTCTTCTTGGCCTTTTTGATGGTCGATTTCTTGAAGCCTGCGGCTTCAAGTTTTACTTCGCACTCGGCAGCAAGCTGCGGCCTGCCGTCTGAAAGAAGCTCTTTCAGAAACGCAACAGCGCCGTCTACCTTTTCGCTCGGCCTGCCCAGCTTTGGGGCAAAAAGGGAAAAGGCTTCGTCCGCTGTCAGTTCAATTTCGTCCTGGAAGTTTACGCCCTTGTCGGTCACTTCAAAGACAATGGCGTTGCCGGTCGGGGCGAGATTGGACTTCACCTGCACCATATACCGCTCCGAAAGGTTCTCCTTGTTCTGCGTCCTCGCCACCGCCAGAATACTTCTTGCGGCGGCGGCAATGTCGATTGAGCCGTTGGTTCGGTACAGCGGGGAGGTATCCCTGTTCTTGTTCATGTGCGCCACAACAACGATTGCACAGCCCGTTTCCTGCCCGATTTTGATAAGGTGGTTCAGCTCCGTCCTCGTTTTGTTGGCGTCGTTCATGGAGCAATCTTCCCCGATATACGAACTCAACGGGTCAAGAATGAGCAGCCTGACATTGTACCGTTCGATTGCCTGTCGCAGCCGGTCATCTCCAAAGGTCAGGTGCTTTTCATTCTCCTTGATGAAGATAAGATTATCACGATTGCCGCCGGAAGCGATAAACCTCGGCACAACCGTATCGTCTGCATCATCCTCCGTGGTCTGGTAAATCACCGTCATGGGTTCGCTTGCTTCCTCTACCTCTTGGAAAGGCAGGGGCTTCCCATCGGTCAGCAGGGCAGACAGCGCAAGTATGAATTTGCTCTTGCCATCGCCCGGATCGCCTTGGAGCAGGGTTATCTTCCCGAATGGGATATAGGGATACCACAGCCATTTCACCTCCCTGGGCGTGACCTCGCTCGCCCTGATAATCTCCAAAGTAACCGTGTCGTTGCTTCCGTTTGGGGTCATTGTGCGACCTCCTTTCAGTTGATTTTGCTGCCCTGGGCAACAGAAAAGCACCGTATCGCTACGGTGCTTTTCTCCGGCTCAGATGTGTGCTTTGATGGGGGTTGAATGTCGCTTGGGTTGGTGGTATACTATATCCATAGTGATTCGACAAACGCTAAATTTACGGGGGTACCTAAATGAACCTGCTTTATGAAAAATATAAAAACTTGAAGATAGATGGTAGCTGGATTGGCTTAGAAGCGGGAACGCAAACACCGTATTTTTGCACTCCTATTGGAGCGGAAATCATTGGCTGGGATAATGGCATACACTACTGCTTTATTAAGAGCTTTGGAGATATGGTGTTCTGCGTCAACCCGGAAACCTGCTGCGATTACAATGTCTATCCAATTGCCCGTAATTTCTGCGATTTCTTGGGGCTGATACTCGCCACTGGTAATACAAATATTTTGCAACAGATTATTTGGTGGGATAAAAAAAGGTTTGAGAATTTTGTTAATAGTCCAGAAGAACAGGAATGGAGAGTTCGGCCCGAAGTGGAAGGTGCCTTGAGTACAATTCGCAAAGGGACAGGTATAGCACCGATAGATACCCCGTTTGAATATATCAAGGATTTGCAAAGCGATTTCCCCTATGAACAAATTCCATTTACAAATGAGTATTATGATACTTTAGGACTTGAACGGCCAGACGGAACAGAGCCAGAAGAAAGCGGCTTCGAGTTTAGAACTGTAGAATTTAAGGTTGAGAAAAACTAAATGGCAATTTGAAACGGAGTATTTACCATGCTACAAATAGTTTTTTCCGACAGTGAGTGTGGGTCATTGAAGCTGGCCACACATTGGGGGCCGTCCAGTTGGGATGATGGGCCAATCGGATTTATTTTCGGTGACGGAGAGCGAGAACCTACTCAGGAGGAGAAGGATCAGGCTATGGCCCAGCTCAAGGCCCAATGGGAGGCAGAAAACCGCCGGGCGCGGCCCGTGGGCGGCGACCCTGGGGATGTGTTATGCCCGTCTGTTGGATTGGACATCGGCCCCATAAGCGGCCCTGATGTGGAGAAGGCCCGGTTTGATTTGCTTACCGCTTGGTTGGGGGGCGATTTCCCACTCCCAGATTGCGACCCGGACGATTATGCCCAGCGAGATATGCTTTGGGAACAACGCCAGCGGGACAGAGAGCGGCTTTTGGAGGGTGGAAAACACGGCGAGGCTGTGCGAATCTGGTACAGCAACGCACCTTACTCCCTGTGTGGGTTTTATGATGTGCTTTGGCAACTACGGGACTGTAACTGCCCTGTGACCGCTTTAGAAATGCCCCGGTGGATGCCATGGGAAGATGGCACAGTGCAATCCTGTTTGAACTGGGGAGAACTTTCTCCGGGAGACTGGGCGGCGTATCTGCCTTTGGAGCGGGAAATCCCCCAAAATGTTCGCAGAGCTATCGCTATGGAGTGGTCACAGCTTCGAGAGGAAAATGCGCCCTTGCGTGCTGTTGTCAATGGGCGTCTGCACAGTGTTGGGGAGGACTTCTACGACCCATTTATTCGTGCTCATATCCCTGATGGAACCTTTCGGGTGGCTCAGCTTATTGGTGAGGTGATTGGGCGACACCAACTGGGTATCGGCGACTGGTGGATTGCCAAGCGTATCCAGGCTATGGAAAACCGGGGGGAGCTGATTACGGTGTCCAAGGGTGACCGTTTCTATCGGGACGAAGTGTGCCGAACTCAATAAGAGAAAACTTCCCATTTGTCGAGGTGTTATTGATTTTAATTCCTTCCACTACACAAGGGACTTAATGACTTCTTGATTACTTCCCGAAAAAGGAAGCTGCCACCTCTCAATGACAGCTTCCTTTTGCCTTATGCGTAAATCAAATCGTTCAAGACCATTTCCTCGGCGGCAGAGCGGATATTATTCATCATTCCCAAAATCCAAACTTCAAAAAAATCCAAACTTTTACTCATAACCTCAATGAATGCAGTGTTTTGAAGGAAAAAAGTTTGGATTTCTTTTTTTCTTCATCTCCAGCTATCATAATGATGGAGGTGATATAGATGAATTTATTTCATTCAGACAAAACTTATGAAGATCTTCTTCAGGACATGCAGAAGGATGGATACAGCCAGAATTATATGAAATGTGTTAGACGCGAAATCCGCTGGTTGGAAAACCATCAGAACATTTATCATTTTGCTTCTTTTGAAGCTGCCTGTCAGATAAGGGTGGCGCAGACTTCGTCCCCGGAAACACAGGCAAACCGAAAAACGATTTATAATCTTTTTCACCGTTACAGCAAATATGGTAGCTTATCAGAAGGGAAACGTAATCCGCTTTTCAGGTTCGGGGCATACACACAGTTGATCGAGGAGTTTAAAAGCCTGCTTGATATTTATGAAAAAGAAAGCTACAGGCGCGGCCTTAAAACGGGGACAGTAAGGGCCAGTATCTCTGCCTGCAGCGGCCTTTTATTAGCTTTGCAGTCCTCCGGCTTCCGGTCACTGGAGGATGTGACAGAGCGGGATGTCCTGGATTATTTCTCCCGCAAAAAGCTCAGCAGCAGCACAAAGGTTAATATCGCATCTGTATTTGAAGCACAGACGGGCAGTTATTTCGATTCTGCCAGGCGCATCCTCACATACCTTCCCAATCTGCATCGCCGGCGAAAAAATATCCAGTATCTTACGGAAGAGGAAACCCAGGCTGTTCGCAGCGTACTTTCCGACAGTGAGGGTGGGCTTTGCCTGCGCAACCGTGCCATTGGCACTATCCTTTATTTTACAGGGATGAGATCCAGCGATGTGGCCGCCCTGAAATTTTCCGACATAGACTGGAAGAAAGAGGAGATCCGGATCGCCCAGAAAAAAACTGGTGAAGAACTGCTCCTCCCCCTCACGGCAGCAGTCGGCAATGCTATTTTTGACTATGCCACACAAGAACGCCCCGACAGCAACGATGAACACATTTTTCTCTGTAGAACAACACCCTGTAGACCGATCAGCCCGGGCACAGTGGGAAATATAGCCCAAAAAGTATATGAAGCTGCCTCCATACGCCAAAACAAAGGTGACAGGAAAGGGGCGCATCTGTTCCGTCATAACCTGGCGGCTTCATTTGCAGGCTCCGGCATCCCAGCCCCTGTCATCAGTTCCACTCTTGGACACAGCGATCCAGACTCGCTGAACCACTATCTTTCGGCGGATATCAGCCATTTACGGGAATGCGCAATCGGCATCAGAGAGTTTCCTGTCAGTGAGGAGGTGTTCCAATGGTGAGTTATCAATCCGGGTTTGCTGACCTTATAGAAAAGTATGTGTTTTACCAGGAATCGTCTGGTTCCTGGAGTGAAGTAAGGGCGCGAAATCTAAGGTACTTTGACCGTTTTTGTGCGGAACGTTTCCCAGGCAGGGCCTTATGCCAGGAAATGGTTGATGCGTGGTGTCAGAAACGTGATACAGAAACAAAATCCTCCTGTATTACACGGACAGGGGTAATCCGCAGCTTTATCAGTTATCTTCAAAAGCGCAGGATGACAGACGTCCTGCCTATGCCGGTTCCGAAAGCAGAAAAAAGGACCCGAGTTCCACATGCATTCACAAGAGAAGAACTGCAAAATTTTTTCCATGAATGCGACAGCATAGTCCCCTATAAGCCCTCTCCCAAATTTCTCCTCCCCAAAATGACGTGCCCTGTATTTTTCAGGCTTCTATACAGCAGCGGCATACGGACAACAGAAGCCCGGAAACTGAAACGAAGCGAAGTCGACCTGGTACATGGGGTTCTTAACATTCATGAAACAAAAGGATACGCCCAGCATTATGTGGCTCTCCACGACAGCATGACAGACCTGCTGAAACAGTACGACCGGGAAGTGGAGAAAATTTATCCCGGGAGGACATATTTTTTTGAGAATGCGATGGGCAACGGTTATTCCAGGCAATGGGTGGTCTATATATTCCGAAAGCTGTGGGAAAAAGCAAACGGCAAAAACAACAGGCCCGTGGCGTATGAACTTAGGCATCATTATGCGGTAGAAAACATCAACCGGTGGGAGGAAGATGCCTTCGGGTTCAGCGAAAAGCTCCTTTATCTTTCAAAATCCATGGGGCATAGCGAAATAAACGCGACGTTATACTATTATTCCATTGTGCCGGGAATGTCTGATATCCTTCGGGAAAAAACGGAAACCGGCTTCAATGAGATCATACCGGAGGTACCCGATGAAAAAGAATGATGAATCTGCCAAAATCGCATACTTTATTTCTGACTTTTTAAATACATATGCCCCAACTTTCCTCACAAACAGCAGACACACTTTGAAATCATACAAGGACAGCCTGGTTTTATACCTCTCATTTCTGGAAACGGAGAATATAAAACCCGACTGTTTCAGCCGGGAATGCTTTGAAAGGGCATGGCTTGAAAAATGGATACTCTGGCTGAAAGAAACCCGCCAGTGCAGCGCGGACACCTGCAATGTACGGTTGGGGTCACTGCGGGTATTCCTTGAATATCTGGGAGAGAAAGATATCGAATACTTATATCTTTATCAGGAAGCGAAAAAAATCAAACGGCAAAAATGCACCAAAAAGAAAGTATGTGGGCTTACACGGAATGCTGTTGCGACAATGCTCTCCGCGCCGGATCTCTCAACAAGGACAGGGAAACGGGACGTTGTATTTCTGACTGTGCTTTATGCCACTGCAGGACGTCTTGACGAGATACGGTCCATAAAGATATCCCATATCCATTTGGATGAGCCAAAGCCCTACATTATACTTTTGGGAAAAGGCGGAAAAATGAGGACAGCGTATCTTCTTCCGCGTGCCGTTGCAAATATCCGTATATATCTGAAAGAATTCCATGGCGAGAAGCCAGAACCGGAAGCATATCTTTTTTATTCCCGTGTGGGAGGACGGAAAACAAAGCTTTCTGAACCCGCACTTGATAAGCGGATTAAGCTGTGTGCGAAAATCGCCCATGAGAAATGTCCAGAGGTGCCACTTGGCGCACATGCCCACCAATTCAGGCATGCGAAAGCATCCCACTGGCTTGAGGATGGCATTAGTATTGTTCAGATCAGCTTTCTGCTTGGCCATGAGCAGTTAGAAACAACAATGAAATATCTTGATATAACAACGGAAGAAAAAGCAAGCGCCCTTGCCACTTTGGAGATGGAGAGAGAAAAATCTCCGAATAAAAAGTGGAAAAACAACGATGGAACATTGTCTGGCTTCTGCGGCCTGTAAGTATACGTCCAAAAAGAAATCCAAACTTTTTCCCCTCAAAACACTGTATTCATTGAGGTTATGAGTAAAAGTTTGGATTTCTTTGAAGTTTGGATTTTGGGCCTGATGAACAGCTGCAAGGCCCAGGCGGAGGAGATTCTGCTGGCGGAACTTATCAACAGCTGACCT